>JBKJXL010000167.1:0-2809 GCA_046716225.1 Candidatus Limnocylindrales bacterium
GAGGTCGCCCGTGCCCTGGCCAACAAGCCTCGGCTGCTGCTGCTCGACGAACCGACCGCCGGGATGAACCCGTCCGAATCCCTCCAGATGACGGACTTCTTCCGCAAGCTCCGAGGCGACCTCGGCATCACGGTCCTGCTCATCGAGCACGAGATGCGGGTGGTCATGAGCATCTCCGAGAAGATCACCGTGCTGGACTACGGCCGCAAGATCGCCGAAGGGACGCCGAAGGAGATCCAGCAGGATCCCCGGGTGATCGAGGCCTACCTGGGTCGCGATGCCGCGGCCGAGGCCACCGCGGCCGCGGCCGCGGACGATCCGACGGCGGGCACCGGGCCCGGGATGGAGGCCTGATGGACGCGTCCGCAACGCCGGTCTTGTCGGTCGCCGACGTCAACACGTACTACGGAAGCATCCATGCCCTGCGCGGGATCAGCCTGGAGGTCGGGCAGGGCGAGATCGTCGCGTTGATCGGTGGCAATGGCGCCGGCAAGAGCACGACCCTCAACTCGATCAGCGGACTGGTCCGGCCACAGTCCGGCCAGATCAAGCTGAACGGCGAGGACCTGGCGAAGTATCCGGCCCACGAGATCATGGCGAAGGGCATCGTCCAGGTTCCGGAGGGTCGCCGGATCTTCGCTCGGCTGACCGTCACCGAGAACCTCAGGATGGGAGCGTTCATCGTCAAGGACAAAGCGGCCATCGCCGAGCGGATCGAGCGCGCGTTCAGCCTGTTCCCTCGCCTCAAGCAGCGCGAGCACCAGGTCGCCGGCACGCTGAGCGGCGGCGAGCAGCAGATGCTCGCGATGAGCCGCGGGTTGATGTCGGATCCCAAGGTCCTGCTCCTAGACGAACCGTCCATGGGCCTCGCGCCAAACCTGGTGGACCAGATCTTCGACACGATCAACGACCTGCACGGCCTGGGGACGACGATCCTCCTCGTCGAGCAGAACGCCAAGAAGGCGCTCGAGATCGCCGATCGCGGCTACGTCATCGAGACGGGCCAGATCGTCCTGGCGGGGCGTGGCGAGGACCTTCGCGACGACGAGTCCGTCCAGAAAGCGTATCTCGGCATCGACTGACTGCCATCAGGTCAGGGCGAATCGGCGGCCCGATGCGTCCACGGGAAACCGATCGCCAGCCGAGCGCCCGGGTCGCCGATCCGCACGACCGGTCCTCCGGTCGTGGCGTCGTGCACGGTGATCGAGGCTCCCCATTCGGCTGGCCCGCCGGTCGACGTCAGGCCAGGACGGCCAAGCACCGCCAGGAACCGGCCCTGATCGAAGAGGGTGAGCCAGCGGTAGGACGTCAGGGCCGGCCATCGCTCGAGCAGCCTGAGCGTCCGCGCATCGAAGACGCGGACGCCTGACGACGAGCCCGGCGCTCCTCCGTCGCCGATGGCGAACAGCAGGCTGCCGTCAGGTGACCCGATGAGCGTGCGTTCCAGCACTCGGGCCGTGGCCGACCGTCCATCCGACCAGACAGGGATCGGTCCCGGCGATGGCCGCCCGCCGAGGCGGACGACATCCGGCGGGGCGGCCAGGTCGTCGTCAAAGGAGCCGGAGCGACGCCATCCTCCCTGGACCAGGTCCAGGGCAAACAGGACGTGCTCCCGCGGATCCCACGTGTAGGCGACGCCATTGGCCGAATCGATCAGGACCTGCTCCGGATCGCCGAGCGCCGGATCGCCGTCCACGGAACCGAGGTCGCGGCCGAGCAGGTCGTAGCGCCGGACCTGGAACGTCGGCGACGATCCGAATCGACCCGCCCGACAGCCGGTCACCACGACGCGGTCCGAGGCGAACGCGATCCACGAGCACGTCTCCAGGCGTCGCTCGCCGCCCGGCGCGGCCATGTCGTCGACACGGACGACCCGCCCGATCGTGGGCCCGTCCAGGCTGACCATCCAGGCCCTCCCGATGGTCGTCGATGGTCGATCCGCCACCTGACGCTCTACGCCCGATGCGATCAGAGCCTGACGTCCGTCCGGCGAGATGCGGAGCGTCGGAGGATCCACCACGAGAACGTTCGAACGATCCTCTCCGGGCACCGGCAGGAGGTCGACCGAGTCGACGACCCGAGCCAGCGCAAGGTCGATGACGTCCAGGCTGACCTGCCATGTCGTGGCCGACCGGATGGCCCGCCCGAGGTAGGCGAACTCGCCGTCCGGGGAGGGTTCGAGGGCGACCTGCGTCGGTCCGTTCGCCCGACCGGTGGCGTCGATGCCGTCCACCAGGGTGACCGTGGTCTGGGAGCGGACACGCAGATCGTGGTCGAGCGAGACCAGTTCCAGGGTCGTTGGATCGCCTGCCTCGCTTCCCGATGCGCGCCAGCACAGGCACACGGTCCCGTCCGGTCTCCCCGGCATCAGGAGGTCGCGACCGGGCCTCGCCAGCGGTCGGTCGGCGTGGACGGCGGTGCCCAACCGAAGCCAGCGGATCGAGTCCTCGGTCAGGATCGGCACATCCACCATCGGCGCGGCAGGCCCTGTGAACCACTCCCTGGCCGGGAGCGCAGTCGCGGTCGGCTGGGGTCGGGCGACGGTGGGGGCGGCCGTCTCGGGCGGGATCTGGAGCGGCGGCCCTGGCGACTCGAGCGCGATGTAGCCGGGGTCGTCGTCCGGGCTCAGCTGGGCGATGGCGAACGATCCGGTCACCATGGCCAGGACGATCGCGGCGACCAGGAACGGCGCGCGGCCACCGCCCGGGGCGACCGCCACCGGCGCGAAACTGGATCCTTCGGGCGCACGACCCGGCCGGTCACGCTCGGACATCGGCACACCCTACACCGGGCGCCGTACCATGGGGAC
>JBKJXL010000168.1:0-6098 GCA_046716225.1 Candidatus Limnocylindrales bacterium
CCGCCTTGTTCTGGGATGCCTTGGGTTGGGGGCCCCACCTACGGGGGGGAGCGCTCCGCCCGGGCCACCCGCCTACCGGGGTCTGGCCGGCGCGCCGGGTCCGGTCAGCCCTCGAGGGAGGCCTCCACCGTCAGGGCCACGTTGCCCACGAGGGCATTGGAGATGGGGCAGCCGTCCCTGGCCGCCTCGGCAGCCGCGCGGAAGTCGTCGGCCGACATGCCGGGCACCACGCCGACCACGGTGAGGGCGCTCGAGACCACCCGCCAGCCTGCCTCGACCTTGTCGAAGGTGACCTCGGCGTTGACATCCAGGCGGTCGGGCGGCGTCCCGGCCCGGGCGAGGTCACCCGACAGGGCCATGGCGAAGCAGGACGCATGGGCGGCTGCGACCAGTTCCTCAGGGCTGGTTCGGCCGTCGGCCACCTCGGTCCGCGATGCCCAGGTCACCGGCAGATCGGCGAACGCCCCGCTCGTGGTGGCGCTGACGATCCCCGATCCCTCCGTCAACGACCCGGACCAGGTCGCATCGGCTCGTCGGACGGCAGCCATGGCGTGACTCCTTGTCTGTAGCGGACGCGGCGCGCGACGGGCAGCCGACGGGATCCGAGTTGCAGACATCGTCCCACAGGCGACAACGGTCGTCGCCTGGACTCGCCTGTCCAGGTGGGTGGAGGGCGGTCAGGGGTGGACCGGTCCGGTCCGGACCCGTACCATCCGACCTTCGACCCGGACACGACGCCCATTTCGCCGCACCGCCAGAGGGCACACCATCGACCCATGCCTGCATCCCGTCGCCGTTTCCTGCCGCTCCTCTTCGCCGTCGCCCTTGTGCTCCCGGCCGCCGCGCCGGCCGCCGCCGGGGTGGACTCCGCGGTCACGACCGCCGAAGCGGCGGCCCTGACCTACGCTAACTACCAGCGGACCGCCCGCGGCCTCGTCCGACTCCGGCTCGACTCGCGACTCCAGGAGATCGCCCACGCCCGGGCCGAAACGATGGCCGCCGAGGATGAGCTGAGTCACGACCAGGCGGACGGCAACAACGTGTTCGACCTGATGACCCAGGCCGGGATCAAGCGCTATCGGGCCGGCGAGATCATCGCCTGGAACTCGGTGTCCACATACACCGCGTCCGCGAAGGGCGCGATCTCCCAGTGGATCAAGTCCAGCGGGCACCGGGCCATCCTGCTGAGCAGCGATTACAACTACGTCGCATTCGGCATGGCCGTCTCACCCGACAGCGGGCGACGCTACTGGGCCGGCGTGTTCATCAAGGGTCCGGACCGGTCCGGGGCCTGGAGCAAGCTCTACACCCCGGTCAAGGAGGCCTACACCTCCAACCGGACCAAGGTCAGGTTTCGCTGGACCGGTGCGGACACCAAGCTCCAGGTCCTGACCTCCGGCCTGCGCTCGTTCGAGATCCAGCGCCGTGTCGCCGGCGGCGAGTGGGCCAGCTACGGGTCGACCAAGGCCACGTCGCTCACGACCTCGTGGGCCCGCGGCCATACGTACGAGTTCCGGGTGCGGGCCGTGGACTGGGCCGGCAACTGGGGCGGCTGGAAGACGGTCACCGTCAAGCTCTGACCCCACCCGCCGGGCCGAGTCGGGCCCGGATCTCGGCGCCGAGGGCGCGATGCCTGGCGAACCGGGGCCAGGCGATCCGGGTCGCACCGACGAAGCGGGCGTGGGCCGTCAGCGCCTCGACGAACGCGTCAACGAATCCCGGGGCGGCGAGCGGTTCGAAGCCGTCCTCCCACCACACCTCGGTGACGCGCAACACCTGGTTGCGTCGATCCGCGCGTGGCTCGATCCGTCCCACGAGGTCGTCGCCGAATAGCACCGGCAGCACGTAGTAGCCCCACCGTCGCTTCGCGGCGGGGACGTAGACCTCCCAGATGTAGTCGAAGTCATAGAGCGACCGGAGAAGATCTCGGTCCCACACGAACGGGTCGAGCGGCCCGATGAACGCGACACCGCCCTCCACGGCCGCCCCGCTCGCGGCCGCCTCGAGGATCGCGAGGTCGTCACGGACGATGTACCGTTCGCCCTTCACGCCATCGACGGCCACGGGCAGCAGCTCGCCGGCCTCAAGCAGTTCGGCGTGAAGTTCAGAACGCAGTGGCATACCTGGCGGCGTATCCGGCTTGCGCACGCCCGGCCCGGTGCCGTACCAGAGCTCCGCGGACCCGGTCCTGCCGAGCAGCCCGTTCGCCTGGTACCTCGAGAGCAGCTTGTGTCGGCGCTGATCGCGTTCCGGGCGGGTCTCGGCGAGCAGGGCTGCCGGGAACAGGCGTTCCGCCAGGTCGTACACCCGGCGATTGCCTTCCCGGCGGCTGATGCCCAGGATGCCGGCCTCCGCGAGGGCCTCCAGGATCGCGCGGACCTGGTTCGTCGGGCGCCAGTACCAGTCGATCGACGCCCGCGGTTCGACGTCCGTGGACGACAGGGGACCGTCTCGCCGGATGCGATCGAGGAGCTCGGTCACCAGGTCGGCGTGGTCCTGGAACGTGCCCGCCTGGTGGCCGATCAGCTCGCGGTCCCAGCTGACCCGGTACCACGGCAATTCCGCCGTGGGCAGGATCGACAGGCCCTTGTTGTAGGTCTCGAACAGCACCCTGTCGTCGTACAGGAGCTGGTCGGTCCACGCGCGCCGGAACCCCGCGATCCGTGCCACGAGAAGCAGGTCGTGGTTGCGGCCGGCGATGTCGAGGGGATCGAACTGGAAGGAGCCAAGTCGATCCATCACGCGCATGACCGAAGCCGGCTCGGCGGGCAGGGAGCGCGGCGGCGCCAGCAGATGGCGTCTGGCCATGAATCGGCGCGCCGTGGCGCGGTCCACTGAAGAGGGAGATGTCACCGGCGGATGGTACGGGATGGGACGGACGATGGCCCATCCCACATGCCGCAGGGTCGGCCGGTCGGTCATCGTAGCGCAGCGCACCCGTCCGAACGGCCCGGCCTCGCCGACAGGCGTATCCTTGACGTCCCAAACGAGCCCTGCACGGAGGACGTCGGATGCCTGGACTTCCCACCATGGAGGGTCGGATCCCGGAGCTGAGACTGCCCGAGATCTCGCGCGACGACATCGTTCGATCGTTCTCGGAGATCCGCCGCCCGGATATCGACCTGACGGCCATCGAGTGGCCGAAGGTGGACCTCTCGAAGATCGACGTGACCCGGGAGGACGTCGACAAGGCGATCCTGGGTGTGGCCACGGCGGCCCGTCTCGTGCGCCC
The DNA here is from genome assembly GCA_046716225.1 of Candidatus Limnocylindrales bacterium. GTDB lineage: Bacteria > Chloroflexota > Limnocylindria > Limnocylindrales > CSP1-4 > SPCO01. The sequence continues at coordinate 3,233 of JBKJXL010000168.1, forward strand.
GGCCGTGCGCTCGTCCCGCCTGCCGCTCGCGCTCGGCTTCCTCGCCGTCGCCGCCCTCGCGACGTTCGCGATCCTGAGCCGCCCGTCGGTCCGTGATCGGCTCGCGACGGCCGCCCGTGACGCGCAGCGCCGGCTCGAGGACGCCCGCGGCGGCCCCGCGCTGCTCGAGGTCGCGGAGGACCTCGCCTTCGAGGACGCGACACCGGATGCCGTAGCCATCCCGATCGAGCCCGATGCCTTCGCGGGCGAGTCGGGCAAGGTGGCCGAGGACGCCGAGCCGTCGGCCGTTGAGCCTGGGGGGCAGGAAGCCTCCACCGAGCCGGCGTAGTCCTTACACTCCGCCGATGAGTCGGCGGGCTGAACTGGGGGAAGGGTGAGGTCCGGGGCGCTGGTCATCGCCGGACGGATCGTCCGAAGCCGCGACCTGCGCCGGATCTTCGGTGCGTTCCTGCTCTTCAACACGGCCGAGTTCGGGACCTGGGTCGCTGTGCTCCTGTATGCCTACGATCGGACCGGACCCGCGTCCGTCGGCATCGTCGCGCTCATCCAGTTGGTCCCGGCCGCGCTCGCCGCGCCGCCGGCCGCCGGTCTTGGCGACCGGTTCCCGCGCCATCGGGTCCTGTTCGGCGGCTACGTCGTCCAGGCGGTCGCCACGGGCGTGACCGCGGTCACGATGGCCATCGAGGCGCCCGTCGTGGTCGTCTACGCCGCCGCCGCGTTCGCCGCAGCGTCCGTCGTGGTCGCCCGACCCACTCAGAGCGCGATGCTGCCCTCACTGTCGCAGACACCGGAGGAGTTGACCGCGGCGAACGGCGCGGCCGGCGTCGTCGAGGGCACCGGGGTCCTGCTGGGCCCGCTCATCGCCGCCGTCATCCTGACCGGCGCGACGCCGGCCGCCGTGTTCGCCTTGGCATCCGTCGGCGTCGCGTTCGCGGCGCTCCTGGTCAGGGGCGTGAAGCCCAGCTCGCGCGGGATCGAGATCGACGACGATCGCGACGCTCGCCAGCCCGCGTCGTCGCGCTCCATCATGACCGGCCTGCGCGTACTGCTCGCCGATGCTGACGCCCGGGTCGTGGTCGGGCTGCTCACCATGCGGATGCTGATGATCGGTGCCGCCGACGTCCTGTTCGTGCTGCTCGCTCTCGAGGTTCTCGGGACGGGCGGTCCGGGCGCGGCGATCCTCACCGCGGGGCTTGGCGCCGGGACGATCGTCGGTGGGGTCATCACGTTCGGGTTCGTCGGGCGCAGTCGGCTGTCGATCGTGGCGGCCAGTGGGGCGATGATCTGGGGTGCCGCCCTTGGCGCGACGGTCGCGCTCGCCCAGCCACTCCTGGCGGTCGGGCTGATCGTCGCCGGAGGGGCCGGCCTCGCGGTCCTCGACGTCGCGGGCCGAACGATCCTGCAACGATCGATCCGCGACGAGGTCCTGGCTCGCGTGTTCGGGCTCCAGGAAGGCCTCGCGATGGGTGGGCTCGCGGCCGGCTCACTGCTCGTCCCGCTCCTCGTCGGCGCCACGGACCTGACGGTCGCGACCCTGATCTGTGCCGCCCTGCTGCCGGTCACAGTGGCCCTGTCGTGGACGCGCCTCACGGCTCTCGACGCCCGGACGGAGGTCCCGGCCCGTGCCATCGCGCTGCTGCGCCAGGCCTCGATCTTTGCCGCCCTGCCGGCCCCGCCGCTCGAGGCCGTCGCCCGGCGGGCGGTCTGGCTGACCGTGCCGCCCGGCACCGAGATCATCACGCAGGGCGACCAGGGCGACCGCTTCTACGTGCTGGCGTCCGGTCGCGTGAAGGTGGAGCAGGATCGGTTCCTGCTGCGCGAACTGTCGGGGGTGGGGGACGGGTTCGGCGAGATCGCCCTGCTCCACGACGTCCGACGGACCGCCACCGTGACCGCGCTCGCGGAGACCGAGTTGTTGGCCGTGGACCGGGACTCGTTCCTCGACGCGTTGACCGGCCAATCGGGTGCGACGTCGGTCATCGACCCGGGTCTCAGCCAGCGTCGTTGACGCTTCGGGTGTTAATCCCGATAATCTGACTCGGAATTGAAGTCAGCCCTACCGGAGACCCCGATGCCCGCCACCCGCGAGATCGTCACAGACCAGCGCGCCCAGTTCGCGTTCCACGACGACATCGCCTATCTCAAGGAGACCAAGCGCGGTCTGACGCGCGCGACGGTCGAGGAGATCAGCGCGTTCAAGGAAGAGCCGGACTGGATGCTCCAGTACCGACTCCGGGCGTACGACCACTTCCTCAAGCGGGCGATGCCCACCTGGACGGATGGGCTCGACAAGATCGATTTCGACAACATCGTCTACTACCGCAAGCCGTCCGAGCGCGAAGAGAAGTCGTGGGACGACGTCCCGGATCAGATCAAGGCGACGTTCGAGAAGCTCGGGATCCCGGAGGCGGAGCGCAAGTTCCTCGCCGGCGTCGGCGCCCAGTACGACTCCGAGGTGGTCTACCACTCGGTCCGCGAGGAACTGACCAAGATCGGCGTGGTGTTCATGGGCACGGACCAGGCGCTCAAGGAATACCCGGACATCTTCAAGCAGTACTTCGGCACGATCGTCCCGCCCGAGGACAACAAGTTCGCCGCCCTGAACGCGGCGGTCTGGTCCGGCGGCTCGTTCGTTTACGTGCCCAAGGGCGTGGAAGTGCCGCTGCCGCTGCAGGCGTACTTCCGGATCAACGGCGAGAACACCGGCCAGTTCGAGCGGACGCTGATCGTCGTCGAGGAAGGCGCGAAGGTCCACTATATCGAAGGGTGTACTGCGCCGATCTACGCCACCGAGTCGCTCCACGTCGCGGTCGTCGAGGTCGTCGCCCTGCCCCGCTCCAAGGTCCGCTACACGACCATCCAGAAC
>JBKJXL010000169.1:0-5924 GCA_046716225.1 Candidatus Limnocylindrales bacterium
GCCCGGTCCGGCAGGCCGGGGCGGCCGAGCTCGAGGAGCGCCTCGCCCAGGAAGTCATCGAGGCGTCCGGCCTGGTGGCCGACCTGGGCGCCGAGCGTTGGGCATGGGCCGAGGCCGCGCTGCGCGACGCGATGGCGGACGCGGCGGCCGATGCGGACGTGGCCTATGGACCTCCGAAGCTCGCAGCCGCCGACGGTCTCGCTGCGGGTCCGATGGTGGCGGACGGCGCGACGGGCCTTGCGGTCGGCCTCACCCTCGGCGTGGTCATCGCGACGGAGGGGTCCGGGCCGACCGCGCTGTCGGGGGACGGCTTGACGACCGAGTCGACCTCCGAGCGCACCGAGAACGGGGAGCGGACGGTGGCCACGATCACGGGCCACCTGGCGGCCCCGACGGGCCAGGGTCGCATCGTCGCCGACGTGGAATTCGGCGTGCAGGTCTCGGTGTTCGATGCCGCCTCCGGGCAGCAGCTCCGAACGGCGAGCTTCCGCACGACAGGTCGCATCGAACTCGACGAGTGCCCAGACGCGGACGGCAAGGTCCGCGGCCACGTCAGGCTCAGCGTCGACGCCGCCGCCGGCGGTTCGGCGGCCGCGATCACGGTGGAGGCCGATGTCGTCGGGACCGTGGACGAGTCGGCGACGCTGACCACCATCGACGCCGACGGGACGACCGGCGATACGACCACCGAAGGCGGCGCGACCCAGACGTCCACGACGACGGCCGGCGTCCGCTACACGGTCGGTCCGGATGCGTCCCTCACCACCGATGAGTCCTCCCTCCGCGGCGATGCCGAATCCGACGGCACCCTGGACAACGAGCAGGTCAACCAGCGCTACCGCCGGATCGGCGAGAGCATCGGCCTCGCGGCTTGGTTGATGGGAGACAAGGCCCAGAAACGCTGGCGCGGCGGGGCCTGCGTCGAGATCCATGCGACCGAGCAGAGTCGGACGGTCAAACCGAGCGCGCTCGTCCAGTTCGAGGCGACGCCGTTCCACAAGATCGAGCAGCGCAACCTCGACAAGCCGATCGTGGCGTCGTTCGCGGGCGAGCGTTCGGCCGAGCCGATGGACGATCCGCACCGACCGCCGGTGCTCTACAGCTTCACCGCCGCGCCGCAGAAGGACAAGAGCGGGACCATCACCATGACCAGCACGTCGAATCGAGGGATCGGCACGCTCGCCGTCACGTTCACCACCGCACTGGATGGCTGGACGCTCGATGTGGCGTCGCCTACCGGCAGTCAACGAGGCAAGAAGTGCGGTGGGGTCGGAGGCGAGTGGATCGTCGATGGGACGTACACGTTCGGTGCCCAGAAGGGCATCCAGCACTGGGTCATCACGATCGACCCACAGACCCTTCGTGGCACGTACAGGTACTCCGACAAGGCGACGATGCCGACGCCGGCGGGCACGGTCAAGGTGACCGGCACGGTTCGCGGCACCGCCACCCTGACCATCGAGGACGGTGGCGGCGTGCAGTTCGAGCTCGTCGAGACGTTCCACACGTTCAATGCAACGCTCGGCCGCGGGACGGGGTCGGACAAGGACGCGCCGCTCCAGGTATCGACCATGGATCACTGGGAGCCCGGGGCGGACTGCCCGACGCCCTAGTCAGGTCTTGATGATGCTGCCGGGCCGGTCCAACTCTCGCCGGGCATCCGCGAACAGCCCATTGAGGATCCGCGACGTGGACGGGAACGCGTGGATCGTCTCGGCGAGGACGTCGATCGGCACCCGGGCGCGGATGGCGAGGACGCACTCGTGGATCGCAGCCGAGGCATCCGGACAGGCCATGGCAGCTCCGACCAGCTGCCGCGTCGCTCGATCCACGTCGATCGTCACGTGTCCGAAGGTCGCCTCGACCCCATAGCCACGGGCGCTCGTGGCGAAGTCGGCGACGAGTTCGAAGGCGTCGAGACCGGCGTCGCGGGCGCCGTCACGGGATAGGCCGACCGATGCCGCCTCCGGCTCCGTGTAGGTCGCCCGTGGCAGTGCCCGGTAGTCCGGCACGACCGGCTCGCCGAGTGCCATGCGGACCGCCAGTTCGCCCTGGTAGTGGCCCTGATGCGTATGGAGTTCCGGTCCGGCCGGGTCTCCGACGATCCAGAGACCGTCCGCGATCCGAAGGCGGCCGTCCCGTGGGAACGGCGTGCGTCCGGTCGTGTCGATGTCGTAGTGCTCGAGCCCCAGGTCATCGATCGGGAACGTTCGCCCGACCGCCAGGAGCACCGCATGACCCTCGGCGAACGAGCCGTCATCGAGCGAGATCCGGTGGGCGCCGTCCGTGCCGACGCCGGCTGCTGCCTTTGTGGCCCTCACCCCGAGTCGGACCGTGACCCCGTCCGCCCGGAGTGTCGCCAGGATCGCCTCGGAGTTGCGTGGATGGTCCGTCGGCGCGAGCCGCGACCCGGACTGGACGATCGTGGTCGGGACGCCGAACCGCGCGTACACCTGGGCCAGCTCGCAGCCAGTCGGCCCCCCGCCCAGGACCAACAGACTGCGCGGCAGCTCGCGGGCCAGCGTGGCGTCGCGGTTCGTCCAGTACGGGACCGACTCAAGACCTTCGAGCGGTGGGACCTTGGAGACAGACCCGACGGCGACGACCACATCGAGCCCGGTGATGGTGTGGGTCTGCCGGTCGTGGGCGACCTCCACCGCGCCACGGGCGACGATGCGCGCCTGCCCGCGATAGACGATCGCGCCCGCCCCTTCGAGACCGCGGACGTGGCCGGCGTCATCGGGGTCGGCCGCATCGGGGGCGCGATTGACCATGTAGTCGCGCCGAGCCGACGCTCGGGGCCAGTCGTACATCGCGGGGTTGGCGTGGTGTCGAGCGGCCCCGTTGAGGAGGGACTTGGACGGCAGGCAGCCGATGTGGGGGCAGCTGCCACCGAACCACTCGCGATCGATGACGGCGACGGACGCCCCCAGCTCGCGCGCCTTGTACGCTGCGGCCTCCCCGGCCGGGCCGGCGCCGACGATCACGAAGTCGAACGTGGCTTCGGGTGCGGTCATGATCATCCTCCGGTGGCGCGTTGACGCTGGGCCTCGTAGGCGAGGATCGCGGCCGAGATGGACACGTTTAGGCTGTCGGCGACGCCCGCCATCGGGATTCGGACCGGCACGACGTCCGGCCCGGACCAGGTGGCTGTCAGCCCGTTCGCCTCGGCGCCCAGCACGATCGCCAGCGGGCCGGTCAGGTCCGCATCGGCATAGCTCACGTGGCCGTCCACCCTGGCGGTGACGATCCGGATGGCGCGGGCTCGTAGCCAGGTGAGGACCTCGCCGGACGGGGCGGCAGCCAGCGGCAGTCCGAAGATCGTGCCGGCGCTGGCCCGGATGGCATTCGGGTTGTACAGATCGGTCCGTGGTGAGGCCGCGATGACCGCCGCCACGCCGGCGCCGTCGGCGGACCGCAGGACGGCCCCGATATTGCCCGGCTTCTCGACCCCCTCGATGACCAGGATGAGCGGATCGGGCCCTGGCTCCAGGTCGGCGAGGTCGATGACCGGGATCCGAGCGACGATGACCAGGCCTTCGGTACGGCCACCGAACGCAAGCTTGGCGAACACCGACTCGCTGACCGACCAGACGGAGGCGTCGATCGCGTTCAGCCGGTCGAAGGCGACCCTGGCGTCGGGGCCGGCGAGGAGCGACTCGCACACGAAGGCTTCGGTCACCTCGACGCCGGCGTCCAGCGCTCGCCGGACTTCGCGCGCGCCATCCACGACGGTGAGCCCGGTCGCCTCCCGCTCACGCCGGTCGCGCAGCCCGACGGCGGCCCGTACGCGCGGGTTCGACAGGCTGGTGAGGACCGGGGTCGTCGAGGTCACGGCACCATCATGCCCGGCCCGCGACCCGGGCGAACGATCCGAGGTCGAGTCGGCGCCCGTCCTCGGTGACGAGGCCGAGTTCGCCGGTCGCGACGTGCCCACGCGAGGATCCGATGGTCCGTTCCAGCCGCCGCCGCAGCTCGTCAGCCGGCAGCGTCGGCGTATGGGCGGTCAAGAGCACGAAGCCGCGGGGTGCCAGGAGCCCGGCACAGGTCGTCAGGAGCGGCTCCAGGTCCGTATCGATGTGCCAGGTCCGCCCGCCGACGCCGTGCCCATACGTCGGTGGATCCAGGGCGATGCCGTCGTACCGCCGGCCGCGGCGGAGCTCGCGCTCGGCGAATGTCCGGGCATCGTCCACGATCCAGCGGATCGGCCGATCAGCCAACCCGGCAATCTCGGCGTTCCGGCGCGCCCAGCCTACCGTCGGGCGGGCGGCATCGACATGGGTCACGGCCGCCCCCGCTCGCGCCATGGCGAGCGTGGCCAGGCCCGTGTAGGCGAACAGATGCAGGATCGCCGGGGGTTCGCCGGCGCCGAGGCGTTCCTCGGTCCGGTCGTCGAGCCACGGGAGCATCGCGGCGTGCTCGGGAAAGAGCCCGAGCTGCCCGCCATCGGTAGTCCGCAACTCCAGGGGGATCCCGGCGACCTCCACGTGCCAGGGCCCGGCATCCGCCTGCGGTCCGCTCCAGCCCGCGTCGCGATCGAAGCGGAGGTCTGCAGCAAGCCAGGCAAGCGGGTCACGTCGAGCGCCGAACGCCGCCGGGTGGGGCCGGTCCACCAGGCGGCCTCCAAACCGCTCGAGACGCGCGGCATCCCCGAAGTCGACCAGTTCCACCGACCCGGCACCTTGCATGACCGGATCATGACGCCCAACCTGACGGATCGTTGTCGTCATGCCGGCGGCACCGTATGATCGCCGCTGGGTCGTCCAGCAGCCGCACGGGCATCGCCCAGGCTGGTCCTGCGTGTCGGATCGCCCATCGGTGCCGCAGGTTCGACTCCTGCTCCAGATCAGCCCGACCGCGGGTCGGCGTTCGCGCGATGAGGCGTCGGCCATGCAGGCTGCGGGCCTCCGCCGGTCACCCATGATCGCGCGGTCGGGCTGCCATCCAAGGGGGTCTGATGGAAACGCTGATCAACGTTCTCATCGTCGTGGCGGGCATCGCGGCCCTGGGCTGGCTTGCGTACATCGCCGTCAGCCGAATGCTTGGGCGCGTGACGATCAACGAGTACGAACGAGGCCTGCGCATCGAGCGCGGTCGGTTCGTCGCGCTCATGGATCCAGGCATCCACGACTACTTCAGACCAACGACGCAGATCCAGGTGGTCGACGCCAGACCATCGGCGACGCCCGTCGAGGGACAGGAAGTCATGACCGCCGATGGCGTGTCGGTCAAAGTCAGCCTCGTGATCCGCTCGGTCATCGACGATCCGGTCGCTCGTCGTACTTCGGACCAGGATCCCGACCGACTGATGTATCTGCTCGTCCAGCTCGCCCTGCGTGAGGTCGCGGCCGGCCGGGATCTGGCGGAGGTCCTGTCCGGCCGGACCACGCTCGGGCCCGCCATCACGGAGATCGTGGCCTCGCGGATGGGCGAGCTTGGTATCGATCTGCTGTCCGTGGACGTGCGCGACGTGATGGTCGCCTCCGAGCTCAAGCGCGCCTATGCCGCGGTCGTCACCGCCCGACAGGAGGCAGCCGCAGGCCTGGAGCGAGCTCGGGGCGAGACGGCCGCGCTCCGAAGCCTGGCCAATGCCGGCAAGCTGCTGGAGGATCAACCTGGCTTGCTGTCGCTGCGCATGGTCCAGGAGCTGGGCACCCACGGTGGCAACACGGTCGTTCTGGAACTGCCCGATCGTGGTAGCTCCACCGCGTCCCGCGAGCGACGCTCGACCCGGGCGGGGTCGGGGTCACCTGGATCGACACCGGAAGACTGACCGAGTTCAGCTCGATCGGCCGGTCGTACACGCGCGGCGTCGCCCGTTGTCCGCTCGGCGAGGTCGCGGTATGATGCCGGTCGCCGCTGGCCCCGGAGTGACTCAGCAGCGGATCCATCGCGGGATGTGGAACAGCCCGTGAGCAAATGGG
>JBKJXL010000170.1:0-2866 GCA_046716225.1 Candidatus Limnocylindrales bacterium
TTTGTCGTGGGCGGGCGCTAGTTTCACGGGCTGGCCCGTTTGGTTGCTCGGGGCGTGTACTATGGCGTCCTGGCGCGAATCCAGCGCGTCGGCGAGGCGGACGAGGATGCGGGATCGCTCGGCGGCCGGTGTAGCGGACCAGCTGGGGAACGCACGCTTGGCGGCCTCGACGGCCAGCTCGACATCCGCGGCCTCGGACGCCGGGACGCGGGCGTGGACCTCGCCGGTCGACGGATCGATGTCGTCCAGGTACGTGCCGTCGAGCGGCTCGGTCGCCCGTCCGTCGATGTGGTTGGCGAGGATCGTCGTCACACGGGCTCCGAGAGGGCCTGGGCGAATCGCCAGGCGTCATGGAACGAGTTGTACATCGGGACCGGGGCGACCCGGATGATGTCGGGCTCGCGAAAGTCGGCTACGACGCCGGCGGCTTCGAGCCGGGCGAGGCGCCGCTTCGCGGCCGGCAGGCGCAGGCTGAGTTGCGCCCCATGGACCGCCGGATCCCGGGGCGTGACGATCTCGACGCCGCCGACCGCGTCGATCAGCCCGGCGAGGTACGGGGTCAGGCGAAGGGACTTCTCGCGCAGGGCAGCCATGCCGACGTCATCGAAGATCGCGATCGAGGCTCGCACCGGGGCGAGCGCCAGGATCGGCGGGTTCGACAGTTGCCAGCCGTCGGCGCCGCGGGCGGGATCGAACGTGGCGGCCATCAGGAACCGCGTGGCCAGGGCGTTCCCGAACCAGCCTGACAGGCGCGGCACGGTCGGATCGGAGCCGTGGCGGTCGCTGACGAAGATCTGCGCGATCGAACCCGGTCCCCCGCACAGGTACTTGTATGTGCACCACATCGCGAAGTCCACGTCCCAGTCGTGGAGTGCCAGCGGCACGTTCCCCGCGGAGTGGGCGAGCTGCCACCCGGCCAGCGCGCCCGCCGCGTGGACCGCCGCGGTCAGCCGCGGGATGTCCAGGACCTGCCCGGTCGCGTAGTTGACCCCGGCCAGCAGGGCGACCGCAAGCTGGTCCCGGTGCTCGTGGATGGCGGCTTCGAGGTCCTCGGTCCGCAGGATCGCCTCGCCGTCGCGCGGCCCGACCACGATGAGGTGTTCGGCCGGGTCCAGCCCGTGATGGATCAGGTGCGACTCCACGGCGTAGCGATCCGACGGAAAAGTTGGGGCGTCGATGAGGATCCTGGTCCGCCCGCCGCGAGGCCGGAAGAACGAGGCGAGCAACAGGTGCAGGTTGACTGTCAACGTATTGAGCGTCGCGACCTCGCTCGGACGCGCCCCGACGAGCCGCGCCGTGGGCTCCCGCAGCGGCTCGTCGTACGACACCCAGGTCGCCCCGACCTCGAAATGACCCTCCACGCCGAACCGAGCCCAGGCGTCGATCTCGGCCTCCACGGCGGCCCGTGCCGTCTTCGGCTGGGCGCCGAGCGACTGTCCTGCCAGGTACACCTTGGGCTCGTCACCGGCGCCCACCGGTAGGTGGAATCGAGCGCGGTTTGCGGCGAGGGGATCGGCTGCGTCCTGCTCCAGGGCAAAGGCCTCGTCCGTGCGGATCACCGCGTCGGCCGCGGTCATGCGTGCGACACCGCGGACCGACCCAGGAACGCTTCTGCTGTCCCGGAGAGCATCCGCTGCCGGGTCGCGTCGGGGAGTTCGGTCAGTGCCTCGATCGTCGCGCCCGGGACCATCTCCCCGAGCGGGAACGGATAGTCCGTCCCCAGCGCGATCCGGTCGTGCCCGACGATGCCGGCGATGAACCGGAGCGTGTCCGCGTCATGGGTCAGGGAGTCCACGTAGATCCGGCGCACGGTCTCGCGCGGCTCCGTATCGGTCGCCGTCGCAGCGAGGTCCGGACGAGCGTGGAACCCGGCCTCGACCCGGCCGAGCAGACCGGGGAAGCCGCCACCGCCATGGGCGAACAGGAGGCGCAGGGCCGGGTGACGGTCGAGTACACCCCCCAGCACGACCGATGCGATGGCCAGGGCAAGCTCAGTGGGCATCCCGACCAGCCACGGCAGCCAGTGGCGGGTCATCCGTTCCGGCGCGAGCATGTCCCAGGGGTGCACGAAGACCGCGGCGCCCAGCGAATCGGCGGCAGCCATGACGGCTTCGATGGCTGGGTCGTCGAGGTCCCGGTCACCTACGTGCGTCCCGATCTGGACGCCGTCCAGCCCCAGCTCGCCGACGCACCGCTCGAGCTCGGCGATCGCGAGGGCCGCGTCCTGGAGCGGGATGGTCCCGAGGCCGGCGAACCGGTCCGGCCGCGCGGCGACGACCTCGGCGAGATGATCGTTGAGCAGCCGCGCGACGACGGCCGCATCAGCCGGAGGCTTGTCGTAGGCGAACATGACCGGCACGGTCGAGAGCACCTGGAGCCGGACCCCGGTGCGGTCGCAGTCGTCCAGGCGGACAGCGGCGTCCCAGCAGTCGTCGTCGATCTCCCGAAACGACTGCCCGTCGATGACGATGCGCGCCCGACGCGGACCCAGCGGCTCGAGCTGGGGCCAACCGCCGTACCCGAAGCGCTCCCGAAGGTCCGGCCAGGCCGGCGGCAGGATGTGGGTATGGACGTCGATCCGATCGAGTGCCACGTAGGATCAGAGGGTCGCCGGCGCGGGCGGTGGCATGACCGCACCGCAGACTTTGCACGTATGCAGGTCCGGGGTGGCCCAGAACGCATCCATGACGGGCTTCAGCTGCGTCCCGAGGTCCGTGATGACGCCCTTGAACTGGTACAGCATGTTGCCGCAGGTCTCGCAGTACCAGGTGATCGTCTCCTCCTCGTCCTCGGTCCGCTGGCGCTCGACGACCATGCCCAGGGTCCCGGCCGGCCGGCGCGGGGAGTGGATCGTGTTGGCCGGTAG
>JBKJXL010000171.1:0-2577 GCA_046716225.1 Candidatus Limnocylindrales bacterium
ACCGCCAGTCATTCCATTGCTCGTCCGGAACATCCTCGTAGATCGGGGCGCGCCGGCTCACAGCCGGCTTGCCATCCGATCCCAGGGTCCTCGCCGGGTCGGTGAGGTTGACGAACGGGGCCTCAGCGAGGGCGCGCTGCGACGCCTGGTGTTCGACGGCGGTCTGGATGTCCTGGGCGTCCACGCGGGCGGGCCTCCGTCGTTGGCGCGTGCATAGAAGCTATGCACTCTGCAAGTTCGCGCATGATAGCGCCATCTCGAATGGAGTTCCAGCGACCCAGAGGTACTCAGGCGTTACCGCCCGGTCATTCGCGCAATGCCCCGAGCATGTCGCTCCAGCGATCGGTCCACGCTCGAGCGTCGCGGGCGTGCGCCGTCTGCCACTCCGACCCTTCCACGAGCCCCGCCAGATCCGAATAGGATCGGCCTACCAGGACCCATTGGGAGGCGTCAGCGAGCCCGACAAGATCCGCCACGGGCTGGTCGCTGCCGATGATGGAAACCAGACCGAGCGCTCGCGCCGCGGACGCGACGACGGGCTCCAGATCAAGGAAACGGTTGGACACGTGGATCGCGATGACACCCCGCAGAGCGACCCTCGCCATCTGGATCTGGAGTGCCTCGACCGTCAGGAGGTGGACCGGGACGGCGTCGGATGAGAAGGCGTCGAGCACAAGCAGGTCGAATGACGCCGGCGCGACACGGTCCAACTCAAGCCGGCCATCGCCGATCACCACCTCGATGGCTGCCGGGGAGTCGGCAAGGTAGGTGAACGCTGCCGGGTCGCGGGCGATCGAGACGACGGCAGGATCGATCTCCACGAACCAGATCGAATCGGCCCCTCGACCATAGGCGGCAACCGCCCCGGCACCCAGCCCGACGGCACCGATTCGCAGCGCCGGGCGCTCGGCCTGGAGGGAGGCGATGACCTCGCCCAGCGGGCCGCCTCGGTGGTAGTAGCTGAGGGGCTCCCCGGCCCTGTCCGCGGCAAGATCCTGACGGCCGTGGATCGTCGTGCCCGAATACAGCACGTGCAGCCCAGGCCGGGGCTCGACGACGCGGTAGTACCCGTAGAACGTCCGTGCCGTACGGATCGTGCCCGGGTCGCCGCTCAGCGCGACCGTCAGGGCGACGGCCAGCGCGGCGACGGCTGGGACCACGGTTAGTTGGTGCCAGCGCGAGCCGCCCACGAGCAGCGCCGCAACGATCAGGACCAGGAACGCCTCCACGGGCACGGTCAGCAGGATCGGGGCGACGATCCCGGTGACGATCCCCCCGGCCGCGCCGCCAAGCGCGACGTGGAGCGAGTACTCGGTCAGCCAGGCTGGCGACGGTCGATCGGCGGCGAGTCGCCCGTGGAGCGCCAGGCCGGCTGCAGTCAGGGCCGCCAGATGGAGACCGATCACCGGCCAGATCCCGACCTCCATCAAGCCCAGTCCCTGGAGTGCCACCAGGAACGCCAACGGCGGGAAGGCGATGGTCGCCAGGCGCAAGCCGATCGGCGCCGCTCGGAGATAGGCGAGGATCATCGTGGCGAGGTAGACGACCAGCGGTGCGATCCATAGGAGCGGAACCGCCGCGACATCGGTGGAGAGGCGAGTCGTGACGGCGACGAGGAGGGCCGCCGGTACCGCCGCGAGCAGAACCCAGCGCGCCCGGCGCGCCCGCGTCGGACGACCATCTCCGGTCGGGTCAGCCTGGTCCAGCCGTTCGTCGGTGAACTCCACGATCTGGCCCGAGCGGGTCGCCCGCACGACGAGGACCGCCACACCGATCGTCGCGAGCGCGAAGGCGGCGAAACCGAGCGACCACCATGCAGCCTGCTGCGCGAGGTCCAGATTCGGCTCGACCAAGGTCGGGTACGCCACGAGGCCAAGGAGACTGCCCGCGTTGGATGCCGCGAACAGGCGGTACGGCTCGCGACTGCCGGGCATCGCCGCAAACCATCGTTGCGTCGTTGGGCTGGCCGTTGCCAGGACGACGAACGGCAGCCCGACGATCGCGCCAAGCACGACGAGCAGCCACCCGAACTCGGGGAATCCCGTGGGCGCGGCCGCGAAAGCCGGCACGGCGAGCCGGTTCAGGACCAGGCCAGCCAACGCCACGACCACGACGACCACCTGCACCATGGCGTGGCGACGGAGCCCAAGAACGCGCAGCGTCACGTGCGCCCAGGCGTACCCGGCAAGCAGCGTCGACTGGAAGAACACCAGTGCGGTCGTCCAGACGGCGCTGGTCCCACCGTACGCCGGCAGCAGCGACTTCGCGACGAGCGGCTCGACCAGAAAGGCGAGGGCTGCCGCCATGAACGCGACGGCGACGAAGAGTGCCGACTCCGCCCGCAAGAGCGCCGACGAGACCGCCGGCGTTATTCCCCGATGACCGACCAGAGGAAGCCCATCATGATGAAGAAGCCGGTGAACATGGCGATCAGGCCAAGGGAACCGTAGGCCGAACTCGCGCCGACATGGGGCACCAACTGGAGGCCGATCCCGAACACGACGGCCCACGCGATGAACAGGAAGGTGAACAGGAACTTCGTGTTGGGGTTGGTGACCTTCTTGACCCACTTGGCGC
>JBKJXL010000172.1:0-5372 GCA_046716225.1 Candidatus Limnocylindrales bacterium
TCCCTCGACGACGACGTCGAGGAGGACGAGTCCGAGGACGACTGAAAGGAGGTGATGACAGATGCAGAACCACGCACGCTACACGCTCCAGCTTTCGCAGGAGCGGATCGAGCGGGACATCCAGCACGCCGCGGACTCGCGACGCGCCGCCCGTTCGGAAGCGTCCATCCGTCGCAGTGTCGGCCACCGGATCATCCGGTTCGGTGAACGACTCGCCGCGGAGCCCTCTCTCGAGCTGGCTCGATCCCGCTAAGGGGTCGAGCCAGCCATCCCACATGGAGATCCTCCCGTGACCGTCGTCGCACACGAGCTGAAGGCCTCGTACGCCTTCATCGAGCGCAACTTCTTCCTGACTCGCCGCTACTGGGGCTGGGAACTCGCGTTCCTGGTCTACTCCGTCGCGGGCGCGCTCTCGGTCTCGTTGATCGGCGTCGAGGTGGGCAGCGAGACACTGCTCCTGTCGTTGATGGTCGGAGCGATCTTCTGGAACTACCTATCGGTCGTGTTCAGCTGGATCGCCGAGACGATCTCGGTCGAACGCTGGGAAGGGACCCTGGAGTACACGATGATGGCGCCGATCCGGCGCTCGTCGCAGTTGCTCGGGTCCGTGACCTACGCGATGGTCTACGGTCTGGTCCACACGTCCGTGATCTTCGTCGCGATGATCCTGTTCTTCCCGCAGCTTGACCTGTCGCAGGCGAACGCCGCCACCGTGGTGGCCTTCATGCTGCTCGGCTCGTTCAGTTTCGTCGGGATCGGCATGATCGCGGCCATCCTCCCGCTTCTGTACGTGGAGCGCGGGGCGCAGATGACATTCGTGCTGCAGTCCGTGCTGTTGCTCGTGTCCGGTGTCTATTACTCCGTTGAGATCCTGCCCCCGTGGATGCAGGTGCTGTCGCGCCTCTCCCCGGCGACCTACGTCCTGGACGGCGTGCGAGCCGGCTTGATCGATGGCACTTCGGTCAGCGAGCTGCTGTTCGACGTCGGACCGCTGGTCGTCATGGGCATCATCCTGATCCCGTTCGGCCTGTGGGCCTTCGGCAAGGCCGAGCGCTATGCGAAGCGCACCGGCAAGCTGAAGCGGGTCGGTTGACATGACGGAGACCATCGAACCCATGACGACCGACGGACTGGCCTCGCTCGGCTGGGATGAGGCGTGGGCCGCGTCCTTCGCCGACGCGGGCCATCTCACGGCCGGGCATCGCGCAGCCCGCGTCGTCGCCGTGCATCGCGAGGCGTCGATCGTCCGTGATGGCGGTGGCGACCGCACGGCCTCCGTGTCGGGCGCCTTTCGGTTCGAGGCGCTCGCCGCCTCGGACTTTCCGACCGTCGGCGACTGGGTCGCCCTCGACGCGAACGGCGTGATCGCGGCGGTCCTGCCCCGAAGGACCTCGTTCAAGCGCATGGCCGCGGATGCCAGCCGGCTCCTGTCCGGGCTGGACGACGAGCAGGTCATGGCGTCGAACGTGGACGTCGCGCTGCTGGTGGCAGGTCTCGACCATGACTTCAACCTGCGCCGAATCGAGCGGTATCTCGCCGTGGCATGGTCCAGCGAGGTGCTGCCGGTCGTCGTCCTCAACAAGGCGGATCTCGCCGACGACATCGATGGCCGGGTCGTGGCGGTCGAAGCCATCGCGCCCGGTGTCGCGATCGTGCCGGTGTCGGCCTGGACCGGTCTGGGACTCGACGGACTGCGCGCCCACCTGCGGCCCGGGGCGACGGCTGCGATCCTCGGTTCGTCCGGCGTCGGCAAGTCCACGCTGGTCAACGCGCTGCTGGGTGAGGACCGCCAGGCGACGGCCGCGGTTCGCGGATCGGACTCGCGCGGCCGCCACCCCACAACGCACCGGGCGCTGTTCGAACTGCCCGGCGGGGCACTCCTGGTGGATACCCCCGGCATCCGAGCGCTGGAAGTCCTCGGCGCGGAAGCCGGTCTGGAGGCCGCGTTCGACGAGGTCGCGGAGATCGCGGCGACGTGCCGCTTCAGTGATTGCGCCCACGAAAGTGAGCCCGGTTGCGCGGTCCGACTCGCGATCGTGGACGGCCGGATCGACGAGGAGCGACTCGCCAGCTATCGGAAGCTCCAACGCGAGCAGGCCCGAGTGGCCCGCCAGGAGGACCCGCGTGCCCGCGCCGAGAGCCGGCGGACCTGGAAACTCATCCACAAGTCGGTCAACGAACACATGAAGCGCAAGTACGGCGACGACCGATGACCACGCCGGCGTCCGTCGACGAGTTCGTCATGCCCCATCGGCCGCCCGTGCCCGGACTCCGGTTCCGCCGCTGGCGCGGCTTCGAGGACCTCGTCGGCATGGCGGCCGCGAACCAGCGGGCGCGCGCCGACCTTGGGATCGAGGAGGTCATCGACGTCGAGGCCATGACCCGGACGTACAGCCACCTCGATCACTGCGATCTCTCGACCGATCTGGTCATCGTGGAGCGCGACGGCCGGACGATCGGGTACATCCGCGTGGACTGGAAGGACCTCACCAACGGGGCACGTGAGTTCTTCTCGTTCGGCATCCTGGATCCGGCCGAGCGCCGTCAGGCCATCGGCCAGGCGATGCTGAGCTGGTCGGAGGACCGGCTCGGTGCGATCGCGGCGTCGCTCCCGAGCGATCGACCGGGTCAGCTGTTCGCGCACTCGCGCGACCGCGACACCGGCGCTCGCGTCCTGTTCGAGCACAACGGCTGGCAGCCCGTGGCTCGGGGTTACGACCTGGTTCGGCCCTCGCTGGACGATATCCCGGTGGTCCCGCTGCCGGACGGCATCGTCGTGCGTGCCGTGACCGAGGCGGAGCGGCGGACGATCTGGGAGGCGGCGCGCGAGGCGTTCCGGGATCACCGCGACGAGGAGGAGTGGACCGAGGCAGACTGGGCGACGTTCCAGGGCGACTTCCCGGACGTGGGCCCGTGGGTCATCGCCTTCGATGGCGACGAGGTTGCCGGGGGCATCTGGAACCGGATCGACGAGGCGGAGAACGCGTATCACGGGCGCGACCGCGGCGTGCTCCAGACGGTCTGGACAGGCACCCGCTGGCGTCGCCGCGGCCTCGCCAGGGCGCTCATCGCGCGCAGCCTCGTGACCCTGCGCGATCGCGGGATGACCTCCGCGGCACTCGACGTGGACGGCGCCAACCCGAACCAGGCGATGGACCTCTATCTCGCCCATGGCTTCGAGATCACGACCAGCTCGACCGACTGGCGCAAGCCGCTTCCCACGGCGACCGAGTCCCGCGACCGACAGGAGTCCCCGTGATGTCCTCCATCACCTCCACCGAACGTGGCGTCGAGGCCCGCCTCGCGCGACTCGGCCTGACGATCCGACCGTTCCGCGACGCTGCGGACTACGGGCTGATCGCTGCGTTGCAGCGCGTCGCCAACTCGCAAGACGGCATCCCGTGGCGGCCCACGGAGGAGAACCTGCGGAGCGAGATCGACGGCGCAGACGGCCTGGTCCCTGAAGCCGACATCGTCCTCGTGGAAGGGGACCTCGGCCTGGTCGCCTTTGCCATGGTCGAGCGGATCGTGCGCGATGGCGTCCCGACGTACGACCTGTGGGGCTACGTCCATCCCGAGCTCCGCCGGAACGGCATCGGGAGCGTGCTGTTTGCGCACAACACAACACGGATCGCGGCGCGCGTCGCGCTCGAGGACGCCGGTGCCGACGTCCGGATGCAGGCCCATGCCGAGGAGCGCGAGATCGGGCACCGAACCCTGCTGGAAGGCAGCGGCTTCGAGCCGGTGCGCCACTTCTTCTTGATGCGCCGACCCGGCCTCGACGACATCCCGGATCCGCCCCTCCCGAACGGCCTCGAGCTCCGGACGGTGAGCCCGGCCGAGCATCGAGCGATCTGGGCCGCCGAGGACGAAGCCTTCCAGGATCACTGGGGGGCGCATGCCCACACCGAACACGAGTTCCAGGCCACATTCGGTCAATCCGCCCTGGACACGGACCTGTGGGCGGTCGCCTGGGACGGCGACCAGGTCGCTGGTGTCGTCCAGAGCTGGATCTGGCCCGAGGAGAACGCCGAGCTGGGCGTCCAGCGCGGCTGGCTCGAGCGAATCAGCGTCCGACGGCCGTGGCGGAACCGCGGTCTTGGGCAGGCCCTGACGGCTGTCGGTCTGGCGAGGCTTCGCGATGCCGGCATGACCGAGGCGATGCTCGGCGTGGACGCCCAGAATCCGACCGGCGCCCTCGGGCTCTACGAGCGACTCGGGTTCGAGGTCTACCAGCGGTCGATCGCGTACCAGCGCGATCTGGATGCGTCCATGGAGCCTGGCGGGTAGCGCTAACCCGAGTCCGTCCGAACCCAGCCACCGTCGAAGGCTCGAGCGTGGATCCCGAACGAGGTCGCCAGGATCTCGACCAGCTCGTCGTCGGTCAGATCCCGCTCGTCGCGGGCAACGCCGTCCGTCGCGATGTAGTGGCGACCTGACAGCGTCATCGCGCCGCCAGGCGTCACGACGGCGCAGTCCCAGTCGCGGGTGAACGGCGAGTCCGGGTCGATCTGGTGGTAGCGGCACGTCTCGGCGAACTCGGCGAGCGCATGCGGGATGGGATCCAGCCGATAGTGCGGGACCCAGCGGCCGTCGCCATGCCGCCACTCCAGGTCCAGCTCGACGCCGGCCTCGCACAGGCGGAAGGCACCTCGCGCATCGTCTTGCTCGATGTCCGGCACGAGACGCAGCGGCTCCACGAACGAGTAGCCGAAGCCGACGTCGACCAGCCACGGCTCATCCAGCGTGACCCGCAGCGCCAGGTGGTCGAAACGCGGCCCCAGCCGCCCTTCGGTCTCGTGCCCCCTGGCCTCGAACAGCGCGACGTCGAAGCCGATCGAACGCAGGAGGACGTCGAACGCGCCATTCAGCTCGTAGCACAGGCCACCACGGCCCTCGACGCCCAACTTGTGCACGAAACGGTCCTGATCCAGCTCGATCGGCTCGCCGAACAGGACGCTGGCGTTCTCGAACGGCACCGTTCGAAGGTGAGCGAGATGGAGGGCACGAAGGGTCGGGAGGTCAGGGCGTAACGGCCCCGACACGCCAAGTCGATCACGGTAGGCATCGAGGTCCGTCAAGCGAAGAGCCGCCCCTCGGATCGGACGAGCTCCAGCCAGCCACGTTCACGCCCGATCGTGGTCGCCGAACCGTGACCCGGGAACACGCCGACATGATCTTCCAGCGCGGAAAGCCGGGCGATCGACGCCGCCATCGCGTCCGGGTCGCCGCCCGACAGGTCCACCCTCCCCCACCCGCCTGCGAACAGGGTGTCGCCGCTGTACAGCAGCGCCTCGTCCTCCGCGAGCAGGCAGACCGAGCCCACGGTGTGGCCCGGGGTGTGCAGGACGCGCAGGCGGAGCTCCCCGAAC
>JBKJXL010000173.1:0-3353 GCA_046716225.1 Candidatus Limnocylindrales bacterium
GGCGACCGGGGCCCGCCGCGCCGGCAGCGGCGGCGGCCCCGCGCGGCGCCCCTGGGGCCCCCATCCCGTCCACGCTGAGGAGCTCGGACAGCGCGGACGCCGGGGCCGTGGCGGAGTCCACGATCGCGACGCGGTCCCCCACCGCTGCAGCGATGAGCGGGCGCAGCAATGGGTAGTGCGTGCAGCCCAGCAGGAGCGTGTCCACGGTGGCGCCGGGTGGCCTGGGGAAGATCGACTCACCGGCCGAGTCCGGACCACCCAGCAGCGGCGCGAGAGCGTCTGCGATGGCCGCCTCGGCAACGGGGCCGGTCAACACGCCGGATTCGACGAGCGGCACGAGGGCCGGCGTCGCGTTTTCGTAGACTTCGACGGCTGGGTTCTCGTCCTTGATGGCCTCGAAGTAGGCGTGCGAGCGGATCGTGGCCGGCGTCGCGATGACCCCGACGCGTCGCACCCGGGTGGCGAGGGCCGCCGCGGACGCGCCGGCCCGGATGACGCCAAGCACCGGTAGGTCGTACCGCCGTCGGAACGCGGTGAGTCCCACGGCTGTGGACGTGTTACACGCCACCACGATGGCCTTGACGTCCCGCTCGACGAGCGCATCCAGTGCCTGTGTGGAAAACGCGAGCACCTCGTCGTCGGTTCGGATGCCATACGGCGCTCGGGCGTTGTCGCCCAGGTAGATCGTGGATTCGTGCGGCGACCGGCGGACGATCTCGCGCAGGACCGTCAGGCCGCCGACCCCCGAGTCGAACACACCGAGGGGACGAGGGTCGGACATGAGCGGCCGTTAGCGACGCGCTGCGCCGGTGGCGATCCGCGCAGACCCCAAGAGTTCCTCGGCCGTTCGCATGAGGTCCCGGCTGACCGCGGCGGCGGGATTCGCCAGCACGAACGGGACGCCCTCGTTGTTGGACTGGACGACCAGGATACCGTCCGAGACCACGCGATGCTCCGGGACGCGACCGAGCGCCCGCTCGAGATCGCCCGGGTCGATGCCGCCGGGCGAGTCCGCCCGGTTGACCAGGTAGTGGACCTTGCTCGCGGCATAGCCGATCGCCCGGAACGTGTCGGCCATGGCGACCGTGTTGTGGATCGTGGTGGAGTCGTAGGTGACGATCTCGATGATCGTGTCGCTCGTGTCGAGGAAGGCCAGGTTGACGTCGTTGAGGTGGCTGCTCATGTCGATGACGATGACGCTGTAGACGCGGCGCAGGAGCGACAGGATCTTGTCCAGGTCCCGCGGCGTGACCATCTCGGCCATCTCGATGCGCGGCGGCGCCAGCAGGATGTCGATCCCGGACGGATCGCGCCACAGCACATCGCCCAGGTCCGATTCGGCGATCCGGTCCGTCGGCAGGTCCAGGATGGACGGCGCGTCCGAGGGCACCTTCAGCAGCGAGCGCAGGTCCCCGAACTGCAGGCTGCCGTCGATGAGGACCGTCCGCTGACCAAGCTGGCCGAGCGCGACCGCCAGGTTGAACGCGATGGTCGTCTTGCCGACGCCGCCCTTCGGGGCGAACACGGACAGGATCCGCGTCCCCATAGTCGCCTGATCGGCGGCGAAGTCCTTGCGCACCTGGGCGATCCGGGTCATCAGGTCGAACCCGGAGAAGGGCATGGACAGGACGCCGTGGATGCCGTGCTCGACATCGACGTCGATCGGGTTCTGCGGGACGGTCAACATGATGACCGGGACGCCGAGCTTGGCTTCGTGGATCTGTTCGACCAGCTTGGGGCCTTTGATCCGGCCCTGCAGCAGCGAGTCCACGAGGACGACGTCCGGGCGCAGCTCCGAAATCTGGTCGACCGCCTTGCCGCCGTCTGTCAGGACATCCACGAGCTTCACGTGAGCCTGGGAGTTGAGCAGCCCGCGGATGTACTGGGCGACCTGCGGCACGTCCTCGACGACGAGCAGCCGGGTCCCTTCGTTCGGTGCCATCGGGGCCGACGATACCATGGGTGCGTCGACGGGTTGACTCCCCCGGAGGTCACGGAACGAGCGGTTTGCTCTACGCCTTGACCGCCACGAGGACCGAGCGCTCGCTGCCGGGCCCCAGGGGCTCCAGCCCGTACCCGCCGGCGAGGACCTCGACGACCAGTCCGGCCTCTTCCGCGAAGGCGACCAGTTCGTCTGCCGAGATGAGGCGCAGGCGGTCACTGCGGACCCAGCGTCGGGGGGTGGAGCCCTGCTCCCCTTCCTCGTAGATCGTCGTCAGGGAGACGGTCCCGGATGCCGCGTCGTGGGTCGCCGAGCCCGCCTTGGTGACTAACAGGCCCGTGTCGGGGTCGGTCCGTGGCCACTCCAGGATGATCCGGCCATCGAAGCGGGCGAGGTCATCCGCGTCCGGCAGCCACACGTCGACGGTGGCCACGCCACCGGGCGCGAGGTGCTCGGCGAGCGTCCGGAACGCCCGGCGCTGCGCGTCGCGTGAGGCCAGGATCGTCAGCGAATTGAGTGCGATGAAGGCGAGGCCGTAACGCCCGGCGTCGGGCAGCCGGACATCAAGCATGTCGGCCTCCACGAACGACAGGCGGTCGTCACCGAGGCCCTCGCGAGCGGCGAAGGCGCGGCCTCGAGCGATCATCGCCGGGTCCAGATCGACCGCGGTCACCCGATTGCCGGCCGCCGCGAGCGGGACGGCGAGGCGACCGCTCCCGGCGGCCAGCTCCAGCACGGGTCCCCCCGTCCGCTCGGCCAGGGCGAGATACAGGTCCAGGTCGCCCGGATCTTCGGTCAGGTCCAGGTCGTACAGGCGAGCCAGGGCGGCCGCCGTCCCCTCATCGATGGCGTCAGCCCTCCCAGCGGACGCGACCGCCGGCCTTGCGCCGGACGGCGAGGGCACTGATGGCCTCGAGGGCGCAGCGGTTGGCGGCCATCGCGGTCGTCTCTGCCTGGTCGTACGGCGGCGACACTTCCACGATGTCCATGCCGGCGAGGTCCACAGCCCCGACGATCTGGCGGATCGCGCGCAGGACTTCTCGGGTGAGCATCCCGCCCGGTTCCGGCGTCCCGGTGCCGGGCGCCATGCCCGGGTCGATGACGTCGATGTCGATCGAAAGGTAGATCGAATCGGGGCCGTCGAGGGCCTCGGCGATCGCGTCGGCGATGACCGCCTCGGCACCACGTTCCTCGATCTCGGTCATGAAGTGGTAGCGCAGGCCCTGCGCCTGCATCCACGCGAACGTCTCCTTCGGCGGCCAGTAACCGCGTAGGCCCACCTGCACGAAGTTGCGCCCCGCCACCGCACCGGACTCGATCAGGCGTCGCATCGGCGTGCCGTGGCTTGCGAGCACCCCCCAGCCGTCCGCGGCGGTATCGGCGTGGGCATCGAAGTGGACGATCCCGATAC
>JBKJXL010000174.1:0-5035 GCA_046716225.1 Candidatus Limnocylindrales bacterium
GTGGTCGATGAGACGGGTATCTGGTTCATCGCGATCGGCCTTCCGCTCATGCTCTTCCTGTCACTCCTTGCCGTAGTGGTGAAGCCGTACCTGCGTGCCCCTTCTGGTGCCTTCAAGCGAATGTCGATCGGGGTCGGCCTGTTCCTGATCGGCGCCATCGGGCTCGAAGGGTTCTCGAACTTCCTCGAACGCGACTCGACCCCTTGGTCGTTGCTTGTCTATCTCGAGGAGACGCTTGAACTGATCGGGGCAACGCTCATCCTTTGGGGAGGCTCCATGCTGGTGTCGCACCGAGGATCCCTCGATCGGCTGTCGATCCACGCGGACGCCGACCACGACCTGACTCACGGTGCCGCGAAGTTCGGTCCCGGATCCTCGTAGCCTCGTCAGTCCCGCAGGTCCGGCGGAGCCACTCGTCCAGACCTGGCCTGAGCAGCGACCGGGTCAGGCGGGTCCGATAGACCTCATCGGAATTGCTCCAGGAAGCGCAGGTCGTTCTCCATGTACAAGCGCAGGTCACCGACCGAGTGGCGCAGGTTCGCGATCCGCTCCACGCCCATCCCGAACGCGAAGCCCTGGTAGCGCTCTGGGTCCAGGCCGCCGAACTGGAGCACGACCGGATGGACCATCCCGGCGCCCAGGATCGTCATCCAGCCCGACCGCGAACAGGCCGGGCAGCCGGAGCCGCCGCAGACCAGGCACTCCACGTCGAACGCCACGGACGGCTCGGTGAACGGGTAGTAGCCGGGGCGGAAGCGGGTTCGCTTGTCCGCGCCGTACATCGCCTTGGCGAATTGATCCAGGAGACCCTTGAGGTCCGCCAGGGTGGTGTCCTCGTCCACCATCAGCCCCTCCACCTGGAAGAACTCGGACGCATGGCTGGCGTCGATGGACTCGTAGCGGAAGCAGCGCCCGGGCAGGAGGGCACGGATCGGCGGCTGTTCGGCATGCATCACGCGGATCTGCCCGGGTGACGTATGGGTCCGCAGGAGCTGGCCCTCGACGTCGACATACAGCGTGTCCCACAGGTCGCGCGCCGGATGATCGGGCGGGATATTGAGCATCTGGAAGTTGCGGACGTCGTCCTCTATCTCGGGCCCCTCGTAGACCACGAACCCGAACTGGCCGAAGATCGACGCGATCTCCGCGATCGTCTCGTTGATCGGGTGCAGCGCCCCGCGGCGGATCGAGCGGCCGGGCGTCGTCACATCGACCCGCTCGGCGAGCAATCGGGCTTCGAGGTCGAGCCCGCGCAGCGTGATCCCACGCTCGCCGAGGGCCGCCTCCACGGCAGCTCGGACCTGATTCGCGATCGCCCCGACCCGCGGTCGGTCGTCGGCTGGCAGCGCTCCGATGCCGCGCAGGATCCCGGTCAGGCGGCCCTTCTTGCCGAAGACATCGAGTTCGATCGCTTCGAGCGCAGGGACGTCCGCGCTGGCGGCGATCGACACCAGCGCGTCATCGCGAAGGGCCTCGAGCTCGCGCGTCAGGTCGGACAGGTCCACGGGGCGCTGTGGGGGATCCGGGCGCAGGTCGCAGGCGCGCCGGGTCAGGCGCCCTTGGCGAGCTCGGCGATCCGGCCGAAGGTGGCGCTGTCGCGGATGGCGAGGTCCGCCAGGATCTTGCGATCGATCTGGACGTCGGCCTTCTTCAAGCCGGCGATGAACTGCCCGTAGGTGATCCCGTTCTGGCGCGCCGCGGCGTTGATCCGGACGATCCAGAGCTGGCGCATCTGGCGCTTGCGCTGCTTGCGGTCGCGGGTCGCATAGGCGAGCGCGTGCAGGAGCGCCTCGCGGGCCGGCTTGATCAGGCGCGATCGGGTCCCGCGGCGGCCCTCCGCGTCCTGGAGGAGGCGCTTGTGGCGCTTGTGGGACGTGACGCCCCGCTTGACTCGTGCCATGAGGTGCGCGCTCCTACAGGTACGGGAGCAGGCGACGGACCTGCTTCGCGTGCTCCGGGCCGATGATCGCCTTGCCGGCGTAGCGCCGGGTCCGACGAGACGACTTGATCTCGAGGTGATGGCCGCGCCAGGCGATGACCCGGGTGAACTTGCCACTCCCGGTCACGCCGATGCGCTTCTGGGCCGCCTTATGGCTCTTGATCTTTGGCACCTGGTCTCACTCTCCAGTGGTCACCGGCTCCGGCGCCGGTGCGGTCTCGGTCTTTCGTTTGGCGGCCGGCGCCGCGACGGGTTCCGGCACTGAACCTTCGTTCGGCTCCGGGGCCGCTGCAGGCCCTGCCGCCGGGGCGGGGACGGGAGCGGGAGCCGGAGCGTGTCCGTCGCCCCTGATGGTCGCTGGATGTTCCTTCGGCTTGTGCAGCGACGCCATCGTGATGTGCATCGACTTGCCTTCGAGCAGTGGCGTCCGTTCGGCGAGGCCGTGATCCTTGACCCGATCCACGAACCGTGACAGAAGGTTCCGTCCCAACTCCGGGTGGGTCAGTTCACGTCCACGAAATCGGACGGTCACCTTGATCCGATCGCCGTCCTCCAGGAACTCGATCGCCCGATGTACCTTGGTATCAAAGTCCCCCACCCCGATCTTGGGTGAGAGGCGGACTTCCTTGAAGGTCACCGAACGCTGCTTGCGCTTGGCTTCCTTCTCGCGCTTGGTGAGTTCGTACTTGTACTGTCCGAAGTCGAGGAACTTGACCACCGGTGGGGCTGCCATCGGTGCCACCTCGACGAGGTCCAGGCCTCGCTCCTGCGCCATCTCGAGCGCTTGCGGCGTGGGCATGACGCCCAGCTGTGCACCCTCTTCATCGACGACCCGTACCTGGGGGATCCGGATCATCTGATTGACTCGCAGGTCTCGACTGATGGTTGGCCCCTTCTTCTCGCGGTCCAGTCGACTGGCGCGGCGTCACGACGACCCCGTTCCGGCCGAAGCGGGAGGATAGCATAGGGCGCTCGCGAGCGGCAATCGAGCCACGGTTGAGTTCAGGCGATGAGAGGCAGATACGTCATCGTCATGCCGTACACACCGGTGACGTCGAGCGCGATCAGGCGCTGACGCGTGCGCGCGACTCGTCCGCCAGTCGCGTCGCGAACGACTCCCAGGCTTCCGGCGACTGCTGTTCTCCCGCACGCGTCCGTGGGGACGCCGTTCTCGCTTCGATCTCACGATCACCCAGCACGACCATGTACGGGATCTTCTGCTCCTGCGCCAGCCGGATCTTGTTTTGCATCCGGCTGTCGGAGCGATCCACCTCCACCCGAAGCCCCTGGGTCCGGAGGAGCACGGCCAGTTCGTCGGCCGCCTCGACGTGCCGATCGGCGATCGGGATGACCATCGCCTGGACCGGCGACAGCCAGAGCGGGAGGGCTCCCGCGAAATGTTCCAGCAGGATCCCGATGAACCGCTCCAGCGAACCGTAGATGGCCCGATGGATGGCGATCGGCCGCTGCGGCTGGCCGTGCTCGTCGATGTACGACAGGTCGAACCGCTCGGGCAGCATCGTGAGATCCGCCTGGATGGTCGCCATCTGCCATTCGCGCCCGAGCGCGTCGTCGATGTAGATGTCGATCTTGGGTGCGTAGAAGGTGCCGTCCTTGGGCTTGATCGTGTAGTCGCCGCCGGCGCGGCCGAGGGCGTCCTTGACGAGTGCCTCGGCGCGTTCCCACAGCGCCGGATCGCCGATCGCCTTGTCCGGCTTCGACGCGAACACGAAGCGCGGCGTCCGGCCCACCCAGGAGTAGGCCTCGCGGACCTCGCCGAGCATCGCCGCGATCTCGTCTGCGAGCTGGTCCGGGCGAACGTACACGTGGGCGTCGTCCTGGATGAACTGGCGGACCCGCGTCAGCCCGGACAGGGTGCCCGAGCGCTCATTGCGGTGCAGTCGGCCGTACTCGTTGAGGCGGAGCGGCAGGTCGCGGTACGAGCGGATCTTCGAGCGGTAGATGAACGTGGACTCGGGGCAGTTCATCGGTTTGAGCGCGAACTCGTGGCCCTCGGACTCCAGCCGGAACATGTTCGCGTCGTACAGGTCCCAGTGGCCGGACTGCTGCCACAGCTTCTTGTCCACCAAGATCGGTGTGCTGATCTCCTGGTAGCCGCGACGCGCCTGGAGCTCGCGCATCGCGCCTTCGAGGGTCCGCCAGATCGTCTGGCCCTTCGGGTGCCAGAACGCCGAACCTGGGCTGACGTCGTGGAAGCTGAACAGGTCCAGCTGCGCCCCGAGTCGGCGGTGGTCGCGCAGCTTCGCCTGCTCGCGCCGCCACAGGAACTGGTCCAGATCATCCTGCGACGCCCAGGCCGTCCCATAGATGCGCTGCAGCATGGGGCGCTTCTCGTCACCCCGCCAGTACCCGCCGGCCACGGATAGCAGCTTGAATGGCCCGATGTGGCCGGTCGACGCCACGTGCGGTCCGCGACACAGGTCGATGAACGGGCCCTGGCGGTAGAAGGTCGTGGGCGCCATCGGCTCCCCGGCGGCCGCCGTCTTCGCGGCGAGGTCGTCGATG
This sequence comes from Candidatus Limnocylindrales bacterium, assembly GCA_046716225.1. Lineage (GTDB taxonomy): Bacteria > Chloroflexota > Limnocylindria > Limnocylindrales > CSP1-4 > SPCO01. The sequence continues at coordinate 4,466 of JBKJXL010000174.1, forward strand.
ATCTCCACCTTGAGCGGCTGATCCTGTTCTGCGAGGAAGGCTCGCGCGTCGGCTGGCGGCAGCTCCGTGCGCTCGAACGGATGGTCCGCGGCGATGCTCTCCGCCATCCGTGACTCGATCGCGGCAAGGTCGTCCGGCGTCAGGTTCCGGGGCAGCAGGAAGTCGTAATAGAACCCGTCGCGGATGGCGGGCCCGATTCCCAGCTTGGTGCCCGGGAACAGGTCCAGGATCGCCTCGGCCATGACGTGCGCTGTCGAGTGGCGCATGGCACCGAGTTCATCCGCCGCCCCGGCGTCCAGCAGCTCGTCGGCCGACCCGCGCACGGGCGCCTCGAGGACCTCATCCGCCACCTGGATCGCTTCGTCGCTCATCGCTCAGTCCTCCGGAATCGCAGAACCCCTCGTCCATCGACAGGACGAGAGGTTCACTCTCGCGGTCCCACCCGCCATCACAGGCACCGCCTGCGCGCTCCCAGCCACGTCCCGGCTCTCCTGTGGATCGTTGGTCCGCGAGGTGCGCCCGATCGACGCTGTGTTCGTGATGTGGTGGGCGACACTGGACTCGAACCAG
>JBKJXL010000175.1:0-3074 GCA_046716225.1 Candidatus Limnocylindrales bacterium
TTTGTGCTCTCCATCTTGCTGCAGTTCGGGAGCATCTCGAACCCGCAGTCGGTGTTCGCGGCGGTCGGGGTCGACCTCGACCAGTGGGCGAACAAGCCTGTCGCGAGCTGGCAGAACGGCAATCTGAACGGCAACAACTCCGCCTATGCGGAGGGAAAGGTCGTTCCGTTCCGGCTCGCGATCGAGGGGTTGGCGCCGGGCCCGCACTCGATCCACATCAATCACGACTTCACCGCGGGCGGCCACAAGGCCTACGACTTCCTCGCGACCTACAACGGCTGGGTGAAGCCGCCGATGTGCCGGGGGAGCGGCGGTGGGGTCTCGTCCATGTGCCCGGGCATGCCGACGTCCAGTTCGGCGGTGTTCCCGTCCGACCCGTTCAAGGCGGACGGCCTGACCGTGCGGAACGCCGAGAAGTACTCGGGCGTCTCGCGGCGCCTGACCATCTGGGGCGGGACGATCAGTTCGATCAGCGGCCCGACCCACGCAGGCTCCACCGCGGGCAACAGCACGGCGGAGTTCCTCGTCAAGTTCACGTCGAAGGGTTCGGCCGTCGCCCTTGCCTGGGGTGGCCATCTCGCCCAGTCCGCGTTCTGGAACCTCTCCGGCGGCGGGTCGCGGGACGGGGCTGGCGAAGTCTCCGGCGCCCCGTGGCACATGCGCACGCTCCAGCTCGACGGGGCCGGCAACCGCAACCAGGACCGCTCCATCCAGCCGAGCGCGATCGTCGGCGAGCTACCGCCATTTGCCCTGGGCGGCCCGACGCCTCGACCACGGCCGACGCCCGCACCGCAAGCGCCGGGCGTCCCGGGCGTGGTCCCACCGCCGGTCGGTCCGAACCTCACGCCGCCCGCCACATCGACGCAGGGCCGACCCGGGCCGCACGATCCCGATCCTGGGCCAGGCACGGTTGCCGCCCTGGCCGCGATAGTCGTCGTCGCCCTGGTCGCTCTCCTCAAGCGCCGCCGGGTCCACGCCTCGCGCGGCACGCGCGACTGACCACCGACGCCGGCGGCTGGTCCGCCGGGCCGCCTCGCCATCCCCTACCATCACCCTCCTGACCCCATCCGCCGCGGGCTCGCCAGGAGGGACCGATGCGCACCCTGATCACCAACGGAACGATCGTCAGCGCGGACGGCTCGTATGCCGCCGACGTCCTGATCGACGGCGAGACGATCTCGGCGGTCGGCCACGACCTGGCCGGTGGCGGCGCCAGCGCCGACGAGACGATCGACGCGTCCGGCAAGTACATCATCCCCGGTGGCATCGACGTGCACACCCACATGGAACTGCCGTTCGGTGGGACGTTCGCCAAGGACACCTTCGAATCGGGCACGCGCGCCGCCGCGTTCGGCGGGACGACAAGCATCGTCGACTTCGCCGTCCAGTCCCGCGGCGCGTCGCTCCGCGAGGGTCTCGACGCGTGGCACGCCAAGGCCGAGGGCAACGCGGTCACGGACTACGGCTTCCATATGATCATGAGCGACGTCAACGACGACACCCTGGCCGAGATGGACGGGCTCGTCGCCGAGGGCGTGCCGGACTTCAAGCTGTTCACCGCCTACCCGGGTGTCTTCTACAGCGACGACGGTGCGATCTTCCGGGCGCTCCAGCAGACGGCGAAGAACGGCGGGCTGATCATGATGCACGCCGAAAACGGGATGGCCATCGATGTCGTCGCGGCGCAGACGGTCGAGGCCGGCACGACCGATCCGATCGGCCACGGGCTCGCGCGCAAGCCCATCTTCGAAGGCGAGGCGACGAACCGGGTCATCCGGCTGGCCGAAGCGGCTGAGGCGCCCATCTATATCGTCCACCTCTCCGCCAAGGAGGCCCTCGCCGAGATCAAGGCCGCCCGCGATCGCGGTACGAAGGCCTTCGCCGAGACGTGCCCGCAGTACCTGTTCCTGTCGCTTGACGACATGGGCAACGGCTTCGAGGGCGCCAAGTACGTGTGCTCGCCGCCCCTCCGGACCCAGGATCACTGGGACGAGCTGTGGACCGGCCTCGTCAAGGACGATCTGCAGCTGGTCGCGACCGACCACTGCCCGTTCGACTTCCATGGCCAGAAGGAGCTGGGCCGGGGCGACTTCCGCAAGGTCCCCAACGGCCTGCCCGGCGTCGAGGACCGCGTGGACCTGCTCCACGACGGCGGGGTCCTGGCCGGCCGGATCACCAAGGAGCGCTGGGTGGAGATCATCTCGACCGCGCCGGCCAAGCTCTTCGGGATGTATCCGCAGAAGGGAGCGGTCACGGTCGGCTCGGATGCGGACCTCGTCGTCTACGACCCAAACCGCACGCGGGTGATCTCCGCGGCGAGCCACCATATGGACGTGGACTACTCCTGTTACGAGGGCCGCTCGGTGCAGGGCGGTAGCGACGTCGTCCTGTCGCGCGGTTCGGTCGTCGTGCGCGACGGCGAGTTCACCGGCCGCAAGGGCCACGGGCGGTTCATCAAGCGATCCACGGCCGACTACGTCCGGATGCACTGAGGCGACCTTGGACGCGCGGCCGGCGGTCCACGGGGTCGTCGTCCTCGACGGGGGCCTGGCCACGGAGCTCATGGCCCAGGGCCACGACCTGTCGGACCGCCTGTGGTCCGCGCGTCTGCTGACGACCGATCCGGACGCGATCGCAGCCGCCCACCTGGCGTACTTCCAGGCAGGTGCCCAGGTGGCCATCACCGCCAGCTACCAGGCATCGATCGAAGGGTTCGAGGCAGCCGGCCTCGATCGCGACGAAGCGCTGGAGCTGATCCGCCACAGCGTCCGACTGGCGGATCGTGCCAGGTCCACGTTCCGTGCCGAAGCCGACACGACCGCCGAGCTGCTGGTGGTGGGGTCCGTCGGGCCGTACGGGGCGTTTCTCGCCGACGGCTCCGAGTACCGCGGCGATTACGACATCGGGCGAACCGCGTTGGCCGCGTTCCATCGACCGCGGATGGAGGCACTCATGGACGCCGGCGCCGACCTGCTCGCCCTCGAGACGATCCCGACCGTCCGCGAGGCCGAGGTCCTGGTCGACCTCCTCGAAGAAGTCGGCGCGTCCGGTTGGTTGAGCTACTCGTGCCGGGA
>JBKJXL010000176.1:0-8813 GCA_046716225.1 Candidatus Limnocylindrales bacterium
GATCATCGTGTCGCGCAACATCGACCTGTCGATCGGATCCATCCTGGTGTTCGTGGCGATGGTCATGGGGCTGCTCCAGACCGAGTGGATCCCCAGCGTCCTGGGATCCGGCTTTCCCCAGGGCTACATCTGGATCGTCGCGGTCCTGGTCGGGATCGCCATCGGTGCCGTGATCGGCGGCATCCATGGATTCATCGTCGCCTTCATCGGTGTCCCCTCCTTCATCGTGACGCTTGGCGGCCTGCTCATCTGGCGCGGCGCGGCATTCCAGCTGGCAAGGGGTCGAACGATCGCCCCGCTCGACAGCACGTTCCAGCTGCTCGGCGGAGGACCCCAGGGCTCGCTTGGTGAGACCCTGAGCTGGCTCGTGGCCGTGATCGCGATCATCGCCATCGTCTATGGCGTGATCGCCAGCCGTCGGCGTCGACGTCGATACGGCTTCCCACTTCGCCCGATGTGGGCCGACGTCACCATCGCGGCCATCGGCAGCCTGGTGGTCGCCGGCGCCGTGTGGATCGCCAACAGCTACCCGTGGCCTCCTGCGCTCGCGGAGGAGTACGCACTCCAGCACGGGATCACGATCCCGCCGGGTGGGATCCCGACCGGTATCGCCATCCCGGTCCTGATCGCGATCACCATCGCCGTGGGCATGACGGTCCTCGCCACACGACGACGCTACGGGCGATACGTGTACTCCATCGGCGGTAACCCGGAGGCCGCCGAACTGGCCGGTATCAATACCCGGCGCACGATCATGAAGACGTTCATCGTGATGGGTGTCCTGGCCGCCGTCGCGGCGGCTGTGACCTCCGCTCGGCTGAATGCAGCCACGTCGGGACTGGGGATCGGGGTGGAGTTGCAGGTCATCGCAGCCGCCGTGATCGGCGGGACGTCGTTCGCCGGTGGCATCGGGACGATCGCCGGTGGCGTGCTGGGCGCGGTCATCATGCAGTCGCTCTCGTCGGGCATGGTATTGATCGGGGTCGACACGGCGCTCCAGGACATCGTCGTCGGTGTCGTGCTGGTCGCTGCGGTCGGGGTCGACACCGTCCTTCGGCGCCGCAGGACTTGAGGCAAGGGAGACGCTGATGACGGCCACCGAATCTTCGAACGCCATGACCGACTCACCTCGTGTGCCGCTGGTCGAGATGCGCGACATCCGGGTGTCGTTCGGCGGTGTCCACGCCGTGGACGGCGTCAGCGTGGATCTCTATCCAGGGGAGGTCATCGGCCTTGTCGGCGGTAACGGCGCCGGCAAGTCGACCCTGATCAAGGCCCTGTCCGGCGCCCACCCGGCGAACGAGGGCGAGATCTACATCAACGGCGAGAAGGCCTCGATCACGAATCCGCGGGATGCGAAGGCCTACGGGATCGAGACCATCTACCAGACCCTGGCGCTCGCCGACAATGTCGATGCCGCGGCCAACCTGTTCCTGGGGCGCGAGATCACGACCCGACTCGGTTCGCTCGACGACGCCGCCATGGAGTCGGCGACCCGCGAGGTCATGGGCCGGCTCAACCCGAAGTTCAGGAACTTCAAGGTTCCGGTCAAGTCCTTGTCGGGCGGCCAGCGCCAGTCGGTCGCGATCGCCCGGGCGGTCCACTTCAACGCGAAGATCCTGATCATGGACGAACCGACAGCCGCCCTCGGTCCGGCCGAGACCGCGCAGGTCCGCGAACTCGTCGCGCAACTGAAGCAGGAGGGCATCGGGATCTTCCTGATCAGCCACGACATCCACGATGTCTTCGATCTGGCCGACCGGATCAGCGTGATGCTCCAGGGCAAGCTCGTCGGAACGGTCGACAAGCACAAGGTCACCAAGGACGAGGTCCTGGCGATGATCATCATCGGCAAGCTCCCGGACCAGGTCTCGGAGAAGGAGATGGCCGAACTGATCAGCTGATCGGGGCGCCCGGCTCCGGCCGATCGCCGTTGACGGGCACGCAAGTCCCCAGTGAGCGGAGGCGTCCATACTGGGTCCGTGCCCTCCCCGGATCCTGCGCGGTTGCTCGACGACCTGAACGACGCCCAGCGCGAGGCTGTCTTGGCGACGGCCGGCCCAGTGGCGATCCTGGCCGGTGCCGGGTCCGGCAAGACCAGAGTGATCAGCCGACGGACCGCCTACGCTGTGGCGACCGACGTCGTGCCCGCCGACCAGGTGCTCGTCGTCACGTTCACCGACAAGGCGGCCGGCGAGATGGTCGAACGGCTCCGCGGCCTCGGCCTGCCGGGGGTCACGGCGCGCACCTTCCACGCGCATGCCCTGAGCCAGCTCCGCCACTTCTGGCCGCTTCTCCACGACGGGGCCCCGTTGCCTGACCTGCTCGATTCGAAGATGTCCCTGCTCGTGCCGCTGGCACGCGGCCTGCCCGGGCATTACCGGTTCACGCCGGCCAAGGATCTGGCCGACGAGATCGAATGGGCGAAGAGCCGTCGATTGACGCCGACGACCTACGCGGCGGCCGTAGCGGGCAGCCCCACGACCGCGTCGCGCGAGCCGCCGGTCCCGCTGGACCTGTTCGTCGGTGTCTTCGCCGGGTACGAACGCTCGAAGGTCCGCGCGGGGCGGATCGACTTCGACGACCTCCTCGCCCAGACGATCGACATCCTCGAAACGGACCCCGATGCCGCCGCGACCGTCCATGCCCGCAAGCGCTGGTTCAGCGTCGACGAGTACCAAGACACGAGCCCGATGCAGCAGCGCCTGCTGGAGCTGTGGGCGGGGGATCGGCACGATGTGTGCGTCGTCGGCGACGAGGATCAGACGATCTACACGTTCACCGGCGCAACCAGCCGGTTCCTTACCGGGTTCGCGGAAAACCATCCGGACGCCCGGGTCATCGAACTCGCCGAGAACTATCGATCGACGCCGCAGGTGCTCGCCCTGGCGAACAACCTGCTTGCGTCCACCGGCCGCAGCAAGCACCTGGTCGCAACCCGACCGTCGGGCCCGGAGCCGGTCGTCGCACGCCATGGGACCGAAGCCGGCGAACTCGCGGCACTGGCCAGGTGGGTCCGCACTCTGATCGCCGACGGCACCGCACCGGCCGAGATCGCCATCCTGGTCCGGATCAACGCCCAGCTCGCCCCGATCGAGGCCGAGCTCACTCGGGCCGGCATCGCGTACCAGGTGCGCGGGATCCGCTTCTTCGACCGGCCCGATGTCCGTGGCGCGATCGATCTGGTCAGGCGGGCCGGCTTCACGTCGACCGGCCTGACGCTGGCGGGCGACATCCGCGCCCTGTGGGCCGCCAGGCTGGGCTACGACGACGACATCGCCGCCGGTCATGCGGGTGAAGAGGCACGCGAGCGGACCGCGGCCCTGGACACGCTGTTGGACATCCTCGGGACGCAGTCGCGCTCCGACGCCCGGGTGGAGGTCGATGCCTACCTTGCCCAGCTCGACCGTCGTCGCGCGGCGGAGCGCGCGGGGTCGGCCGATGGCGTGAATCTGCTGACGTACCACCGCGCCAAGGGCCTCGAGTGGGACGCGGTCGCACTACCGGCCCTGGAGGAGGGCCTCCTGCCGATCCGCCAGGCCTTCGATGACGACGAGCTCCTGGCCGAGGAGGGGCGCCTGCTGTACGTCGGGATCACCCGCGCACGGACCCACCTGTCGATCTCGTGGGCGGCAGAACGCGAGACCCGCGGTCGCACCGCCCGACGTGAACCGAGCCGCTTCCTGGCGGACCTGCGGCCGCGCGGCGAGCGACGGGTGACCCAGCTGCCCGATCGGTTCGCGCAGGATCAGGGCGCCCGCCGGACCGCCAGCAAGGCCGCGGCCGCGAACCCATACGGCATCGCCGACGACGACCCGCTGTTCATGGCCCTCCGCGGCTGGCGCACGGACCGCGCTCGTGCCGACGCGGTCCCGCCGTACGTCGTCGCCCACGACCAGACGCTGGCCGCCATCGCCGACATCAAGCCTCCGAGTGCCGCCGCGCTCCGTCGCGTCAAGGGCATCGGACCGGCCAAGGTGGAGGCCTACGGCGACGAGATCCTGGAGCTGGTCCGCCGATTGCGTTGACGGTGCAGGCTACGGCAGCGTCCGCAGGACGGACACGCCGCCGGTCGCGGAGCCATCCATCACGTCGCCGGCCAGAGTGCTGGTTTCCGAGGTGAACTTCGGACCGTACATGAACGCCTGGCCGGAGTAGCCGTACGAGTTGAGCGAGGCGACGGCACCCTCGTCCGTGCCGGGGGCCGTCGTGTCGTCAAGCCACGGGCCGCCGGACGAGCCGCCGGTCATATTGCAGGCCATGCCCCATGTGTCCGCGCCGTACGGGTCGTTGACGAGCGTGCCGGTGCAATACGTGAGGTCCTTGCCCTTGTACCTCCCGGCCGCCGGATACCCGAACGCCCAAAGCTTGCTCGTGAGTCCGACGCCGCTCGTCTTCAGGCCGTAGCCGCCGGTGACGGCGTCAAGATCCAAGGTCCCGGTCGCTCCCTTGCCGCCGAGGCCGACGTGCGCGAACGCGAAGTCGACCGCCACGGCTTGGTCGTTGAAACCGCCGGCGCTGACGAAGCCCGCGTGCGCCCCCAGGCGATCGGCTGTCCAGCAGCCGTACGTCGTGCTTGCGCACGTGTAGGACGGGTTCGCGTCGAAGTCCGGGATGTACATCCACTTCGTCGCCCAGCCGTCGACGTCGTCGAAGGCGCAATGGCCCGCACTCAGGACGGTCGAGTAGGTCGCGTCGTTGCCCGAGTCGATCACCGATCCGGAGCAGATGTAGTTCGACCCGCCCATCGTGAACAGGATCCGGCCCGACTGCCGCTGGATGGTCCCGCCGCCGGTCCACGACGCGCCGGTGACGGCGCCGGATCCCCCGCCGCCGCCCGGCTTGGCCTTGGGGACGAGCTTCCCGGACGAGGTCTTCACGAAGTCACGTGGCGTCGCACTGGCGATCCGCGCCGGTGTCCAGTAGGCCATCGTCCGCGCTCGCTCGGACTGCGGGCTGGTGCTGGGGCTTCCGGCGCCGACCGCGGCCGGCAGCGCCAGACCCAGCAGGAAGAGGGTGACGACGATCGCGACGCGACGACGCATGAGACACCTCGGGGGAACAGGACAGGCCGTCCCGCAGCGTCGCCTATCCAACCACGTCTCCCGGACGAAATGCAATCCGGACCGCCCGAAGCGCGGTGCGACCCGTCACCGGAACAGACGACGGGTGTAGCGTGGCTCCATGGCCACGGGATCCTCCCGGTCTGATGCGTGGAGCGCGGCGCGCGAGGCGATGGTCCGCCAGCAACTCGAGGCCCGCGGCATCCGCGATCCGGCGGTCTTGCGCGCGATGCGCGACGTCCCGCGGCATGTATTCGTGCCGGATGCACTCCGGCGCCGCGCCTACGATGACGGGCCGCTGGCGATCGGCGAGGGCCAGACGATCTCGCAGCCGTTCGTCGTCGCGGCGATGATCGAGGCGCTCGAGCTCGCGCCGACCGACCGGGTGCTCGAGGTCGGAGCCGGGTCCGGCTATGCGGCGGCGGTCGTCTCAAGGATCGCGCTGCAGGTCCTCACGGTCGAGCGCCACGCGTCCCTGCAGGCATCGGCCGCCGCACGCCTGGCGGCACTCGGCTTCGACAATGTCCGCGTTGGGGCCACCGGCGACTCCCTGGGTTGGCCGACCGAAGGGCCGTTCGACGCGATCCTCGTGTCGGCCGGCGCCCCGAACGTGCCCGCGTCCCTCCGCGAGCAACTCGTCGTCGGCGGGCGGATGGTCATCCCGGTGGGGAACGGGCCAGACCGCCAGCAGCTCGTCCGAGTGACGCGGACCGGGCCGAACGACTGGACCGAAACGTCGTTCGGAGCCGTCCTGTTCGTGCCGCTCGTCGGACCGGGCGCGTGGGACCGGGGCTGATCCGCTCGGCGAACGCTCAGGCTCCCATCGATCCGTCTGGCTGCTGGTCGTCCTCCCTGGCGTATGCGACCGAATCACAACCTATACGTCTATCGAATTAGTAGATATTCAACGCCGCGGTTGCTAAGGTGCGGCCATGACCTCATCCGTGCGTCCTGCTGCTATGTGTATGCCCTGGCGGCCCCAAGGAGGGGACACAGGGCGATAGGTCGCGCGTCATCCGATCGAGAAGGCGCACGAGACCGAGCGCCGGTCCCGGGGCCGCAGTCCAGCAGGGCTGCGGCTTTTTCTGTGTCCCGATCGGCTCCCTGATCTGCCGCCGACCCTGCCCCGCCACAGGGACGGAGCCACGACACCCCCGTCAAGCCGGACACGGCTCACCGCAGGAGACACGACCGATGACGACCGAGATCCTTCCGAATGGCGTGAACGCGACCGCCGTGGTCGCCTTCGCCCAGCAGCTCCAGGCCGACGCACCCGCGGACGGTACCCCCTTTCGAGCCGAGGTCCACTGGCGCGGTGGGTTCCGCAACGAGATCCAGGTGCGGGACCTCCCGCCGACCTTCGCCGACGAACCCGAGATCCTTGGCGGCACGAACACCGCCTCGAACCCCGTGGAGCAGATCCTGGGAGCCCTAGGCAGTTGCCTCGCGATCGGATACACGGCTGGCGCCGTGGCTCGTGGTATCACGATCGACGATCTGCGGATCGAACTCGTCGGCAACATCGACCTGCCCGTATTTTTCGGCCTGAAAGCCGGGCATGCCGGCTACGAGCAGGTCGACGCGAAGGTCTATCTCGTGACCGACGCACCGCAAGGCGCGATCGACGCGCTTCACGACGACGTGTTCCGGACCTCTCCGGTCGGCAACACGCTGGAACGACCGGCGGTGCTCGACGTCCAGGTCGTCCGGGCCTGATCCCTCGCGCTCCCGCCCGCCCGCCGGTTCGCGAACGGCTGGGCTGTGGATATCGCAGTCGGGCCGTCGCCTCGCGCGTCGCATCGTTGGATCACCCGAGCCCGAGGACCGGACCATCGCCTACGGCCATGTCGGTACGAGCTGCGCGTCCAGCCAACTTGCCGGGTCCAGTCTTGGCCGGATCAAGGCGGCTACGCCGTCCCGGACGAGGACCTCGGCCGGCATCGGGTGCGACAGGAAGTAGGGCATCGATTCGGTGAATCCGTACGCGCCGACGTCGAGGACCGCGATGAGATCGCCGACCGACGGCATCGGCATCACGACACCCGTCGCGAAGATGTCCAGCCCGGAGCACAGCGGACCGGCGACGGTCACCGGGATGGGTCGGCCGGTGGCTGGGGACAGCAGCCGCACCCGATGTTCCTGCCCGACGAGGGCGGGTCGAAGCAGGTGATGGACCCCGCCGTCGAGGACCGCGACAGCCATCCCGTTCACCGTCTTGGTATCGACGACTCGCGACAGGTAGGCCCCCGCCGGTCCGACCAGGAACCGTCCCGGCTCCAGCAGGAGCCGGGCATCGGCGAGTAACGGATCCGTCGACCACGAGCCGACCACCTCGGTCAGCCCGAGCCTCAGGTGCACGAGGTCCAGTGACTCCTCGTGGACCTCGTAGGGGATGCCCAGCCCGCCGCCCACGTCGACGACCCGGACGGGCGTTCCGGTGACCTGCGCCAGGTCGCAAGCCAGGGTCGCCGTGGATCGCACGTGGGCAACGATCGCACCGGCATCGAGCACGTTCGATGCCCCGAAGGCGTGCAGGCCGAGCAGGTCGAGCGACGAGGAACCGGCCGCCAGTCGGGCGCCATCGACGAGGTCGGCGCGATCCATCCCGAACTTGCCCGCGCCGTCGTCGCCGACCAGGCGAACTCGTTCGAGGCGGGCCTCCTCCGACACGGCAGCCCGAAGCATGATCGGCTGCTGCCGCCCCGCTTCGTGGGCGATCCGCTCCAACCTCGCGAGCTCGCCGAGCGACTCGACGGTCACGGCACGGATCCCGATGCTGACGGCGGCCCGGAGCTCTGCATCGCGCTTGCCCGGGCCGGTCATCACGATGGCCGCCGGATCCATCCCGGCGCGAAGCGCGCTCGCGAGCTCACCAGCCGACGCAACGTCGGCTCCCAGCCCCAGGTCGGCAAGCCGGGCCACGACCGCAAGCGATGGGTTGGCCTTGACCGCATACGCCAGATCCGCCTTCGCGGGGATCGCGTCGCGCAAGGCGGCGACCTGGCGATCGATGACTGCTCCGTCGTAGACATAGAGCGGCGTGTCGAATCGATGGGCGAGTTCCTCCGGTTCGACGCCACCCAGGCGTCCGGCCCGAAGGATCTCGTTCCTCGCCGGCGGTCGTCCCCGTCGCGGCGCATCCGGCGAGTCGAGCAGACCTGGTGTCGAGCTCGGCGCGATCGGCGACCGCGTCTCGATGCTCATCGAAGCGCCTCCTCGAGCGCGACGCGGGCGTCGGTTCGGGCGTCGCGATCCTTCACCAGGAGAGCCACCGCGACCGACAGCCCGTGTTCCTCAGCGAACTCGCCGGGCGCGCGCCGACTACCGGACACCACGACGGCGCGATCCGGGATGACGAGCGGCTCGCTCGGGCTGCCCTGGATGATCCGATCCCGGACCAGGTCGTACAGGCGCGACGTGCCGGTCAGGACGACGCCGGCCGCGATGACCGCACCCTCGCCGACGAGGACGCCGTCGAGCAGCGCGCTCCCGGCGCCGATGAACGCGTCGTCGCCGACGATGACCGGTCGCGCCCCCGATGGTTCCAGCACGCCGCCGATCGTCACGCCGGCCGCGAGGTGGACCCGCGCCCCGATCTGTGCACACGATCCGACGAGGACGTGCGAGTCGACCATCGTCCCGTCGCCGACCCACGCCCCGACGTTGATGTAACTCGGCGGCATGACGACGACGTCCGTGCCGAGATACGCGCCGCGACGGACCGCGGTGCCGCCGGGCACGATCCGCCAC
>JBKJXL010000177.1:0-6225 GCA_046716225.1 Candidatus Limnocylindrales bacterium
CCGTAGTGCTGGCCGAGCCGGGCGGCCATCGACGTGTTGTTGATGCTGACCACGACGGGTTCGCGCAGGCCGCGATGCTCGGCGAGGTAGTACATCAGCAGACCCGTGACCTGGAGCTGGTGGATGAACGTGCCGCGCTCATCGGCCGCCCCGGCCCGGTCTGCATCCCCGTCCAGCAGCAGGCCCAGGTCGAAGCCGCCGCCTGCCAACCTCGCCAGGCTCTCATCGATGTTCGGCCGGATCGGCTCGGGATTGACGCCACCGAAATACGGGTTGCGCTCCTGGTGGACCTCGGTCACCTGGATCCGGCCGCCCATCAACAGCCGCGAGATCCAGCCACTGCCGGCGCCCCACATCGGGTCCACCAGGACGTGGATGTCGGCGTCGCGGAGCGCATCGAGATCCAGGGTCCGCCGGAGGAACCGCTCGTAGCCGTCGAACGGATCGAACCGCTCCACCATCCCGGCCGCCTCGGCGTCGGCGAACGGCCGGCGATCGAGGGCCACGCCACCGTTGCGTTCGAGCTGCGCCTCGATGACCGACAGGATGTCGTGACCCGCGGCGGCGCCGGTCGGCGCCTTGACCTTGAACCCGTTGTCGACCCACGGGTTGTGACTGGCGGTGATGACGATGCCCGCCGCCGCCCCGCGCTGGACGACCTCGTAGGAGCTCATCTGGGTGGGGACCGCATGGACGGCGAACGCCACCGGGATGTCGTGAGCCAGGATGATCTCCGCTGCGGCCTGGGCGAAGTGTTCCGAGGCGAACCGCCGGTCGTAGGCGACCACGACGCCCTTCGCCTGCTCGCTGCGGTCCACGACGTAGCGGGCGACGCCGTCGGCGCAACGACGGACGTTATCGAAGGTGAATTCGTCGGCGATCCGGGCGCGCCAGCCGTCCGTCCCGAACACGATAGTCGTCGGCGTCAGCGCCGGGCCCGCCACGGTCACGCTCCCTCCTCTGGTTCGGCACACCGCGAGATCAGGGCCTCGACGATGGCACGGTCCGGGGCTGAGCCACGCAGGACCGCGATCGGCTGCGCCGCGGTCATGCTACCGCGCTCGGGCGGCACGACGACACCCAGTCGACCGCCCAGGCGCCGTACGACGATGTCGCCGTCGTCGATCGTGACCGTCTCGCCAGGTTGCACGACGGCTCCCTCGCCGCGCGCGCCGATCGCCGCCAGCAGGGCCGTCCACGACCCCAGGTCCGACCAGCCGACGTCCATCGTGCCCATGACGACCGGGTGAGCCTGCGCCGCCCCCTCCATCACCGCGTGATCGATCGATACCGCCCGCTGGATCGACTCGTACGCCCTCTCGAGCATCGCCGGCGACTCGGTCATCGGCCCGATGGTCTGGAGCAGGCCCGTGAACCGCCCGAGGGCCGCCCGGATCGCCCGGCGCTGCCACAGGAAGATGCCGGCGTTCCACGCCGCGCCCGGTTCCTTGACGAGATCCTCGGCCCGTTCGAGGCTCGGCTTCTCCTCGAACCGCAGCAGGCGAGCGGCCGGCATCCCCTCGACGTCGCGGCGCGTGGCGAGGTCGGGGATGAGATAGCCGTACGTCGTCGCCGGATACTCTACCTGGACCCCCAGGGTGACCAGTGGGAGGTCGATCTCGAACGAGCCTGGGGCCAGGTGCTCGGCGGCGGTCCGCAGGACGTCGCGGTAGACGCCGTCCCGGGCCGGGTCGATGTACGCGTCCGCGGGCACGACGATCATCACCTCGTCCTCAGGTCGGTCGATGGCGACCGTTGCCAGGGCGATCGCGGCCGCCGTGTTGCGTCCCATCGGCTCTACGAGCACGGCGGCGGTGGGCAGCTGGTCGCGCACGAAGCGCTCGTAGCGCCGGTCGGTCACGACGGTGATGTCGCTCGTCGGCAGACGGGCCGCGGTGGCCTGCAGCAACGACTCCGACCCGAGCAGCGGCAGGAACGGCTTGGGGCGCTCAGGGCGACTCAGGGGGTGGAGCCGGGTCCCGCCGCCGCCGGCCATGATGACGGCGTACATGCCGCCCATCGTAAAGGCGCGCTGCGGTCAGTGATTGACCACCACGTACAGGCCTTCCCAGATGACCCGGCGCTGCCACTCGTGATAGCGGGTGTAGACCTTGTTGAAGGCGGCCAACGTGAGGTACTTGTACGGGTACGGGTCCGTCGGCGAGCCCAGCGGCCCGGTGACGTAGAACCCCAGGATCGTCCGCTTCGTCGGGTCCGCCGCGTCCACCGAGGCGCGGTACCCGAGGACGACCCAGGCGTGTGTCCCGGCCTTCACGGTGACGCCGACCGGGTTCCGGGTCCGATCGAGCGACTCCACGATCGACTTCAACGCCGCGGACTTGGACAGATAGGCGCGCGCATAGTACGGCTTGTAGGCATAGCGGCGGAGTGCCCAGGCCCAGCCCTGGGGGTCGTTGCCGCGCGTCGCGTAGCTGTAGCGGTTGTTGAGCCGAGTCTGCTTGTAGAGCGCCGACTGGCGGCTGTACGACGTGTTGGAGTCGCCCCGGATGAGGTTCCACATCGTCTGCGTGACGGCCGGCACGCACCAGTAGTTGGTGTACTGGCGGACGATGGCGCTGCGGCGATACACCAGCACGGACTCGGTGCGGGGCGTGGGCGCCAGGCTGGGCGTCGGGCTGGCGGTGGGCGAGGGCGTCGGTTCGGGGGTCGTCGACGGGTCGGGGGTCGGGTCCGGTGTCGGATCGGGCGTCGTCGTAGGGTCGGGTGACGCGCTGGCTGACGGGCTCGCCGTCGCGGTCTCGGCCTCCGCGACCACACTCGGGCCTGGCGACGGCTCGGGAACGGCGGCGCTCGCGATGGCCGGTCCCACGACCAGCAGGGCAGCACCAGCAAGCAGCCAGGCGCGCACCAGGGCTCGCGGGCGGGCGTTCGCGGGGCGCCTTGGCGATCCTGGGCTCACGGTAGCGACCTCGACGGGCAGGGCGACGATGTTGGAGACAGCCTAACGACCGAGCGGGACTCCGCGTCCGCGACGGGACGGACGCGTCGTGTCAGGAGCCTACCAATGTGTGCGCGCCCCGGCGGGTGGGCGAAGGTCACCGGGCGGCCCGGCGAGATGGTCCCGGTCGCCAGGCGCGTGGCGTGCGGTCGGGGTCGGACCGGAGCGGTCCGGAGACCTGCGCTCGACACGTGGCGCACGTGGCGCACGTGGCAGGGATAGCTCGTTGACGGTCAAGTCCACCACCCGTACTATCCACGCCACCCAGACGCGCGTGCAAGAAGGATCGCCGTTGACCGCTCCCACGACGCCGGACTTGACCGCTCCTGCCTCCGACATGCCGTCCGCGACGACGATCTCCTCGTTCGGCGCGACCGCGGCGGCGCCTCCCGACGTCGAGATCATCGGCGTGACCAAGCGGTTCGGCGCGGTCACCGCCGTGGATCGGATGGATCTGAGCATCGCCCGGGGCGCGTTCTATAGCCTGCTTGGGCCATCCGGCTGCGGCAAGACGACCACCCTGCGGATGATCGCCGGGTTCGAGCAACCCTCCGAGGGCGAGATCCTGCTCGATGGCAAGCCGATCGCCGGCGTCCCCGCCTACAGGCGCAACGTGAACACGGTCTTCCAGCACTACGCCCTGTTCCCGCACATGGACGTCGCCCGCAACGTCGGCTACGGCCTGCGCCAGAACAAGGTCACCAAGGAAGACGAGAAGCGCCGGGTCACCGAGGCGCTGTCGCTGGTCCGGCTCGCCGGCTACGAGGGCCGGCGAACCTGGGAGATGTCGGGCGGCCAGCAGCAACGCGTGGCACTGGCGCGAGCGTTGGTGAACCACCCCACGGTGCTCCTGCTGGACGAGCCGCTCGGCGCGCTGGATCTCAAGCTGCGCAAGGAGATGCAGCTCGAGCTCAAGGCCCTGCAGCGCGAGGTCGGGATCACGTTCGTGTATGTGACCCACGACCAGGAAGAGGCCCTCACGATGAGCGACGTCATCGTCGTCATGAGAGACGGTCGCATCCAGCAGATGGGTGGGCCGGAGGAGCTGTACGAGCGACCGCTCAACCGGTTCGTGGCCGACTTCATCGGGACCTCCAACTTCATCCCGGGCACGGTCGTCGACGCCGACACGTCCGCGCGGACGGCCACCGTCCGAAGCGACAAGAACGTCGTCCTGCCCGGCATCGTCACGGATCCCGACCTGACCCTGTCGACCGATGACAAGGTCATCGTCGCCGTCCGACCAGAGCGCCTCGTCGTGCTTCCGGCGGATGAGGCCGGCGACGTCCCGATGGGCTGGGTCCAGGTCACCGGGCGCATCGACCAGGGCACGTACCTGGGCGACCAGACCGAATACCGCATCCACACCGATTCGGTGGGCGAACTGATCGCCCGCCACCAGAACAGCACGGGCATTGAGAGCGCCCTGGGGGCAGGTCCGGGCGACTCCGTGGTCGTCCGGTGGCACCAGGAGGCCGATCTCGTCCTCGCTGGATGAGCTCGGCCGATAGGCGTCCAGGACGACCCTGGGACGCAGAGGAGGAACGCACGTGGCGAACCAGACACTCGATCAGATGATGGCCAGGATGGCCCAGAACCGAGTCCCTCGCCGAAGCTTCCTGGCTGCGGCCGGGCTGCTCGGCGGCAGCGCAGCGCTCGCGGCCTGTACACCGAGCGGCTCTGGCAGCAGCGCGGCGCCCTCAGGCGCGGCCGGCGGATTCCCGTCAGCGGGTCCCATCGAGGAAGAGCTGTGGATGTATAACTGGTCGGAGTACGTGGATCCGGCCAACATGGAGGCGTTCAAGGCGGAGTTCGGCGTCAAGAACTTCGAGTACGCCACGTTTGCCAACAACGACGAGATGCTGGCCAAGCTGGTGGGCGGCGCAACCGGGTACGACTTCGCGTGTCCGACGGCCGAGTACATCCCAGCGATGGTCGAGGAGAACCTGATCCAGAAGCTGGACTTCTCCCGGATCCCCAATTTCAAGCACATGGACCCAGCGCTCCTCAGCCAGGCGTGGGACCCGGCCAACGAGTATCACGTCCCAAAGGACTACGGAACGACGGGCATCCTGTACCGCTCGAAGATCGTGACGGAGCCGCTGACGTCGTGGCGGGAGTTCTACGACCTCGCCGTGGGCAAGTACAGCGGCAAGGTGGTCATGGTCGACTCCCTGGGCGACGTGATCGTGATGCCGCTCAAGATGCTGGGCTACTCCCTCAACGAGGCCGATCCGGCCAAGCTGGATGAGGCGTCCAAGCTGCTGCAGGAGCTGGCACCGCACATCCTGGCGCTCGACTCGGACACCTATCAGGACAAGCTGGCCTCCGAAGAGGCGGTCCTTGGCCTGGGTTGGACCGGTGCGTACGGGGAGCTGCTCGCGGTCGAGGACACCAAGGACATCAAGTATGTCGTCCCCACCGAGGGCACCCTGCTGTGGATGGACACGTGGGTCATGATGGCCGACGCTCCGCACCCGAACGCGACCTACGCTTGGTTCAACTTCATCCACGACCCCGAGCGGCAGGCGGCGGAGACCGTGTTCAACGCCTACGCAACGCCCAACCTCGAAGCCAAGAAGCTGGTGCCGCAGGAGATGCTGGACGACCCGGCCATCTTCCCGCCGGACGACGTGCTGCCGTTGCTGGAAGGCGCGGACCCGGCAGTCACCACCGACGAGGGACGACTCGCCGTCTGGAAGGAATTCAAGTCCAGCATCGGCGGCTGAGCACCGCATAGGACCGCTCGACCGATGGCCACGGCGACGCTGCCCGTCGATGACCGCGCGTCAGGAGGCCGGGCCGGACCCCGTCTCCTGACCGCGGCGCTCCTGTTCCCGGCGAGCCTCTGGTACGTGGTCCTTCTCATGCTGCCGATGGCCATCGTGGTCATCTTCAGCTTCGGCGAGAAGGCCAGGAACGGAGGCTACATACCCGGGTTCAGTCTCGACAACTACGGGAAGGTCGCCCAGGACGCCGACCCGTTCTTCGAGAGTCTCAGGCTGGCCTTCATGGGGACGGTCCTGACCCTGTTGATCGCCCTGCCGCTGGCCTACTTCCTGGCCACCCGCGCGGGCCGCCACAAGGGCCTGCTGATCCTGTTGCTCGTCATCCCGTTCTGGACGAGCTTCCTCATCCGGACCTACAGCTGGTTGATCGTGCTGGGACGCGAGAACGTGGGCGGGTTCATCGGCGCACTGATCGGCGATCCGGACTTCCGGATCCTCGGCACGCCAGTCGCGATCATGATCGGCATGGTCTACGGC
>JBKJXL010000178.1:0-2788 GCA_046716225.1 Candidatus Limnocylindrales bacterium
GCTGGACGCGTACGTCGAGCACCGACTAGGGATGGCGGCCGGGATCACTGCCGCCGGCCTGAAGGTCGTCCTAGACGGGGCGAACGGGTCCGGCTCCGTGCTGGGTCCGGTCATCCTGGCCGCGACCGGGGCGACGGTCGAGGTCATCCACGCCGACCCGGACGGCGTGAACATCAATGTCCGCTGTGGGGCGACGGATCCGGCGTCCCTGGCGGAGGCGGTCGTGCGCCACGGCGCCGACGTGGGTTTCGCCCTGGATGGCGACGCTGACCGCCTGATCGCCGTCGACGCGGCGGGACGGGTCGTGGACGGCGACCAGGTGCTGGGCATCCTGGCCCTGGACCGTCTGGCCCGCGGCGTGCTGCCGGGTGGCGGCCTGGTGGTATCGGTCCTGTCCAATGGCGGGTTGCAGTCGGCGGTCGAGTCGGCCGGCGGCCAGATCGTCCGGACGCCGGTGGGCGACAAATACATCCTCGAAGGGATGCAGGTGTCGGGTGCGACGTTGGGTGGCGAGAAGAGCGGTCACGTCATCATCCTGGAGCACACCACGTCCGGCGACGGGATCGTCACCGCCCTCGAGGTGCTGCGGGTCATGTGCGCTCGTGACGAGCCGCTGGCCTCGCTGGCCTCCGCCATCCCGTTGTTGCCCCAGCAACAGCGCGCGGTGCGAGCGCGTCACAAGGACCAATGGGAGGGCGACCGGATCCTGGGCGAGGCGATCGCGACCGCGACCGCGCGACTGGGATCGGCGGGCCGGGTCCTCGTCCGGCCGTCCGGGACGGAACCTGCGCTGCGGGTCATGGTCGAGGGTCCGGACGCCGCCCTGGTCCTGGAGCTGGCCGACTCGCTCGCGGCTCTCGCCGGAGAGCGTCTAGACTAGGCTCGGTGCCCACCCATCGGAGTCACCACACGCCGCCGATGGACATCGGCCGGCACGAGCGGAGGGCATGACCCCATGTGCGGCATCGTCGGCTATACGGGTCCCCGCGAGGCGGGTCCGATCCTCATCGAAGGTTTGCGGCGCCTCGAGTATCGAGGCTACGACTCGGCGGGCATCGCCCTGGTCGACGATTCGGGCGACCTGTTCGTCGAGAAGCGCGCCGGCAAGCTGGCCAACCTCCAGACCGCCATCGCCGACCGCACGCCGCACGCCGCCATCGGGCTGGCCCACACGCGCTGGGCGACCCACGGCCGGCCGAACGACCTCAACGCCCACCCGCACCAGGACTGCACCGGCGAGATCACCGTCATCCACAACGGGATCATCGAGAACTTCCGTGAGCTCCGGGACGGGCTTGAGGCGCGCGGCCACACCCTGACGTCGGAGACCGACACGGAAGCCATCGCCCACCTGATCGAGGAGGCGTACCAGGGCGACCTCGCCGAAGCGTTGCGTCACGCGCTGCGCCAGACCGAGGGCGCATACGCGATCGTGGCCATGCATCGCGGCGAAGGCGACCGCCTGGTCGGCGCGCGGCACAACGTCCCGCTCGTCGTGGGCCTCGCCGACGGCGAGAGCTTCCTCGCGTCGGACGTGGCCGCGATCCTGGCCCACACGGACCAGATCGTCTTCCTCGAGGACGGCGACGTGGCCGACCTTCGGCCTTGGGGCGTGACCATCACGAACGTGGACGGGCTGCCCCTCGAACGGCCGGTCACGACGATCGACTGGTCGCCCGAGGCCGCCGAAAAGGGCGGCTATGAGCACTTCATGCTCAAGGAGATCCACGAGCAGCCCGAATCGCTCGGCCAGGCCATCACCGGTCGGGTCACTCGCAGCGACCGGATCGTCGTGGAGGAGCTTGTCGGCCTGGAGGATATCCTGCGGACGGTCACCCGCGTGGAGCTGGTCGCCTGCGGCAGCGCCCACTACGCGTCGCTCATCGGGGCCGGCGCGATCCAGGACTGGACCGGACTCCCGGCCCGGGCCAACATCGGGTCGGAGTTCCGCTACTCGCCGCCGCCGCTGGACGAGCGCACGCTGATCATCGCGGTCACCCAGTCCGGCGAGACCGCCGACACGATCGCCCCGGTCCGGCTGGCCCGCGAGCGTGGCTGTCCGGTGATCGCGGTGACGAACACGGTCGGTTCGGCGATCACCCGGGAGGCGGACGCGGTCCTCTTCCTGCAGGCCGGACCCGAGATCGCGGTGGCCGCCTCGAAGACGTTCGTCACGCAGGTCACGACGCTGGTCATCCTGGCGGCCGCGATCGCCAAGATCCGTGGCGCTCTGCCCGAGGACCTCGAGCTGGAGCTGGGTGGCGCGCTGCGGGCTCTGCCGGCCGCCGCGGCGCGGGCGATCGAGAACGCGTCGGATGGGTCGGAGGCCCTCGCCCGGCGGTACGTCAACTCGCGTGGATTCATGTTCATCGGCCGCGGGTCCAGCTACCCGGCGGCCCTCGAGGGTGCGCTCAAGCTCAAGGAGGTCAGCTACGTCCACGCCGAGGGCTACCCGGCCGGTGAGTTGAAGCACGGCCCGATCTCGCTTCTCGACGCGGAGTACCCGCTCGTTGCGGTGGCGACCCGCTCTCGGGTCTACGACAAGCTGATCAGCAATGTCATGGAGGGCCGGGCCCGCGACGCCCGGGTCATCGCCGTGGCGACGGTGGGCGATCAGCAGATCGAGCGATACGCGGACGACGTCTGGTTCGTTCCGGACACGCACGAGATCCTGGGGCCCGTGATCGCGATCATCCCGCTCCAGTTGTTCGCCTACCACGTGGCCGTCGCCCGCGGGACGGACGTGGATCAGCCGCGCAATCTCGCCAAATCGGTCACGGTCGAGTAG
>JBKJXL010000179.1:0-6068 GCA_046716225.1 Candidatus Limnocylindrales bacterium
GTCGGCGGCGCCTATCGCAAGAACAACGTCACCACGATGGAGCTCCGCTTCAACCCGATGAAGCGAAATCGCGGCGGCGAGCAAGACCTGGACCACATCATCGCCGCGGCCGTCCGCGGCATGGACAAGGCCACCCTGGAGTACCCGGTCAAGCCCGGCCTGTTGTTCTGCCTGGACCGGGCGTTCCCGTTCGAACTCAACGAGATCATCGCGGAGAAGGCGATCACCTGGCGTGATCGAGGCGTCGTCGGGATCGACATCGCCGGCCCGGAGTCCGCGACGTTCCGCGTGGCCGACTACCGACGCCTGTTCCGGCGCGCTCGCCAGTTCGGCCTGGGCCTCACGGTCCATACCGGTGAGTCCGGCCCCGCCGACGAGGTCGCTCGGGTCGTCGAACAGCTGGAACCGGACCGCATCGGGCATGGCGTGAAGGCCGCCTACGACCCGCGCGCGATGGCGATGATCCGAGATCGCGGCATCGTGCTGGAGATCTGCCCGACATCGAATCTCAACACGCGGGTCGTATCGGGCTGGGACGAGTTCCGCTGGATCTTCGACACGTTCCGACGCAACGAGGTCCGGTTCACGATCAATACGGACGGCCCCGAGATGCTCAAGACGTACATCCGCGACGAGATGGCCCAGTTGGGCCGCCTCGGGATCCTGTCGGTGGAGGATCAGGAAGCCGCCGCGGCGACGTCACTGGCCGCCTCGTTCGTCCCGAACGTCTCGGACGTGCCCGCCCCACGACTCGAGCCGGCTGCCCGGACCGCCGTGGAGCGCGAGGAAGCCTAGGAGGGGGCCTGGTCCGCGCGCTCGGAGATGCGATACGAGCAGCAGCGATCGCCGGCCGCGATGTGGCTCTCGCGAACGACGTCGGCGCCGAGGACGTCGCGGAACAGGTCCAGCTCCGCCTGGCAGGCGGACGGCGTGCCCTTGGCGACGTGGAAGATCGCGCAGTTGTGCTCGCGCAGCTGGATCGAACCGTCGATCCCGACCACGCTCTCGGCGAGGTAGCCCTGAGCCGCCTGGATCTCGGCCAGGCCGCGGACACGATCCTCGATCGGGGCGTCGGCGGAGACGCGATCGGCCAGCTGGTCACGAACGCGGTCGCTCAGCTGGCGCCGACGAGCGGCGAAGACCTCCTCGATGAGGGCTTCGCCACCGACGGCCACGATGGCCGACAGGAGGCCGCTCGCGAGCGCGTCGTACGTGGACGGGAACAGGTCCTGCGCGTCAGGCGTGACGTCGTACAGGTGGCGCGGCCGACCGACGCCGTGCTTCACCGTCTGGCGGCTCACGAGGTGCGCATCCTCGAGGGCTCGAAGCTGTTGGAGGACCCCGGTCCGACTGGCCCCGAGGCGCCCGGCGAGTTGGTCGGGCGAGCTTGGGCCGTCCATACGCAGCCGGACGAGGAGATCGCGGCGAAGGCCCGACGGACCACCGCCGATCGGGTCGCGGGCGGGGGCGGCGGGGTGGTTCGGCTCGGCGTGGACCGTGGGCTCGGACATCAGCGGAAGGCTAGCATCGGTCGCCGCGATGCGCTGTCGGCGGTGGTAGGCTCGCGGCCATGGACCTGGACCTGCCGAGCGAACACCGCCTGCTTCGCGACACGATCCGCGCCTACATGGTGGACGAGGTCGCACCGGTCATCGAGGCACACGAGCGCGAGCGACGGTTCCCCATCGAGGTCGTCCGGCACATCGGCGAGATGGGTTGGCTGGGCATCCCGATCCCGGAGGATGAGGGCGGTGCCGGGCTGGACACGCTGGCCTACGCGGTCGCGATCGAGGAGATCGGCCGGGTCTGGGGATCGCTCGGGCTCATCGTCGCCGCGCATACGAGCCTGGGCTGCGGCCCGCTCCACCTCGCCGGCACGCCCGAGCAGCAGCAGCGCTATCTCGTCCCGATGGCCCGCGGCGAGGTCATCGGCGCGTACGGCCTGACCGAGCCGGGGGCCGGCAGCGATTCGGGCGGAACGCGGACGACGGCCCGCCACGAGGACGGGCCCGACGGTGGCAGCTGGGTCATCGACGGGGCCAAGCGCTTCATCACCAACGCGGGCCAGGCCGGGACCTACATCGTCACGGCGCGGACCGGGACCAAGCCGGATGACAGCGCGGAGATCAGCGCGTTCATCGTGCCGGCCGACACGCCTGGCTTCTCGATCGGGCGGATGGAGGAGAAGCTGGGCCTCCATGCGTCGGCCACCGGAGAGTTGATCTTCGATGGCGCGCGCATCCCGGCCTCGAACATGCTCGGCGAACAGGGGAGCGGTTTCAAGACGTTCCTGAAGATCCTCGACGGCGGCCGGATCAGCATCGGCGCGCTCGCGGTCGGGCTTGCCCAAGCCGCGCTGGATGCGAGCATCCCGTA
Organism: Candidatus Limnocylindrales bacterium; assembly: GCA_046716225.1. GTDB lineage: Bacteria > Chloroflexota > Limnocylindria > Limnocylindrales > CSP1-4 > SPCO01. The sequence continues at coordinate 2,377 of JBKJXL010000179.1, forward strand.
TGCCCAGACCCGCGAGCAGTTCGGCCGGCCGATCGGCAGTTTCCAGGGTGTTGCGTTCATGATCTCGGACATGGCGACCGAGATCGAGGCGGCCCGCGCGCTCGTCTGGCGGGCAGCCTGGCTCAAGGACCAGGGTCGCGACTACGGCCTGGTGGCGGCGCAGGCCAAGCTGTTCGCGAGCGAGGTCAGTTCCCGGGCCACCAACGATGCCATCCAGATCCACGGCGGCTATGGCTACGTGACGGAGTATCCCGTCGAGCGCTACCTGCGCGACGCCAAGTTGACCGAGATCGGGGAGGGGACCAGCCAGATCCAGCGCCTGGTCATCGCGCGGCGGATCCTGGGGTTGCGGGTCCTCTAGACGCGGACGAGGCGGACGACCAGGCGGAACTGGCTCTTCGCGCCCACGCATGTCTGCAGGGTCATGCTCGGGCGGGACTGGGCGGCGTAGGCCCACGCGCCCTTGTCGGGTGTCGTGACCCTCCACCAGCGAACGACGTAGCGGTGGACGACACCGTCGCCGCCCGCGTAGTAGACGGACATGCCCTTGCGCAACCGGCCGGACACGTACGCATCGTGGAGCGGTTTGAAGACGCTGTAGGCGTGCCCGAACAGGTAGACGTTGTTGCCGCCGGCGCAGCCCCAGCGGTAGACGCGGTTCCCCGGATACGCCTTGCTGCTGCACGCGAAGCCGGCGACGGATCGGTTGATCCCGAGCGCCGGGATCCAGACGTGGTTGCGGCCCTTGAAGCTGGCGGCCGACTGGACCCCGGTCGAGGTGGCGGTCGGCTTGGCCACGGCCTCGGGTCGGGCGACCGGGACGACGGTCGGCTGGCGAACCTCGGGCACGCGCGTCGTGACCGGCTCGATGGCCGGTGCGAGCTCGACCTGTCGCCATATGGCCCGCGCGGCGGCGCCCGGCCGGGTCACCGCAGCGGGCGTGACCGGTCGGACCGAGCGGGCCGAGCGCTCGCCCGGTCCGCCCAGGGTTCGGGCCGTGGTGGACTCCGCGTCGCGCGCGATCGTCGGAGTGACCGACGCGGCGACCAGGGCGATCGCGAGCAGGAACGACGGCACGGCGATGCGCGCCGGGGGACGGTTGGAGACCATGGCCGGAGCATCCCGGCCGGCGCGTCCGCGCACCGTGGCTCGGTCGTCCCATCGCGCCATGGGAAGGACGGACGGGTCACGGTCCGGGGCCCGGACGATGGTCTGGGCCGGTCCGGCATGGTGCAGGCCGGTGCGGTGCGGTCCGGGTCAGTTGCCGGTGCCGGCCGCCACCTCGAGCGCCTCGCGCAGCGTCGCCTTGAACTCGGGTGCCCACGGCCCCTGACCCGCGAGCACGAAGGGCGAGTCTTCGATCGATTCGAACGTGGCCGGGTCTGTCACGAATGACGCGACGCAGCCGTCGATCGTCGATCTGAGGCGGTCATACGAGTCACGGTTGCGGAAGATGTACAGGTGGAGTCGGACCGGCTCGGCCTGGTCCAGGCCGCTGGCGTCGAAGCCGATCGCGGTCTGGATCAGGGTGCTGTCCGTGCAGCCGGCATCGCCGGCGACGAGGCCGTCAAGTTCGATGCCCCGACGGGCCATCTCTCCCGCGATCCCCTGGAAGTCGGCGGGTGTCGGAGCGGGTGGGCTCGTCGACACGATCCCGCAGGCGGACACGACGAGCAGCGACATGAGCAGCCCGAGTCTGGCGAGGGGGTGGGTCACGGTCGGGAGGCTATCACCGACGGCTGGGACGCGCCGCGGCGTTGCGCTGCCTCATCCGAAACGGTGACTGGGAGGAGCGCGGGGCATCGATCCGAGGCGCCAGGAGGCACGCGGGGCCGCGTCCGACGCGAGCCCTCAGCGCTCCCGCGCGCGCCGCTTCGCTTCGCGCAGGCGCGCCATGGTATCGACCTCGGGCGTGGCTGGCGAAGCGGCCTGAACGGCGGGCTCCCCTGGGGGGGTCGGCTCGGTCTGGGTCGTGGGCGCGGCTGGTGTGGACGCGGTCGTCGGTGGTGGGCTTGCGGCCGCAACGGCCGGAGTCGCCGCAACACCTGGGGCGGTCGTCTCGGATCGCATCGCGGTCCGCGTGCTGGTCCCCGTCCGATCGCGCGCCGCCAGCAGGCTCGTGTTCGTGGCCGACCGCTCGACCACCCGGCCGCGCCGCCCGCCTACGCTCGTCAGCCAGGCCCCGGCGGCCGCGAACTCCCGGCGCCCCACCGAGACGCGTCGAAGGGCGATGTCCAGCGGCCACAACAGCAAGGCCAGGATCAGCAGCAACGGCCACAGGTCCGTGTAGCGGCTGGTCGCCGTCAGGTCGCGGATCCACGGCTCGGCCGGGGTCATGATCTCGCCGCCGCCGGTCGCACTTCGAAGGGCCGCCAGGAACGGCTCGTTGGCGCCCAGCAACCGGTATTCGGCCGACGTCGGGGCGACCAGGCCGACCGTCCGCCCAAGCGGCGATGTCCCGGGCTTGATCTGGGTCACGCGGACCGCATACGCGCCCGGTTCCACCTCACCGAGGGCCGCCTCGTACACGCCCGGAGCGACCTGAACCAGGTCCACCTCGATCGGCTCGAGCCCGGGCCCGACGACGACGGCGTTGGTCGAGTAGAAGTCCCGCGCCGACCCGTCCGACTCGACGCTCTCGACGTGGAGCGTCGTCTTCCCGCCGACCCTGTCGAAGGTGGCTTCGATGCCGTCCGTCTCCTCGCCGGGGAACGTCCAGCTCACGAGCTGACTGAAGAAGCGCGCGAAGTCCTTCCAGCCGAGCCAGTCCCTGGCCCAGCGCCCGGTCGAGTCGGAGGTCCAGGCGACCGATCGGCCGAGCCCGTACTGCCACTGCGCCAGGAGCGGGTCGTCGCGGCTGGTGACCAGGACGGTCTGGGCGGCAGGCTTGGCCGTCGTCCCGTTGTAGCCGAGGAGTCGGGGCAGCCCGTCGTCCAGCCCGCGCAGGATCGGCGACGACGATGTCAGGATCGGGAAGAACGACTCCTCGACGATCTGCTGGCCGGACACCTGCTGCGTCTCCTTGAGGAAGATGTCCGGGATGCTGGCCGGGTTGTTGGCCGAATAGAAGCGACCGCCGCCTTTCGTGGCCAGGCCTTCCAGGAACGGGTTCGAACCGCCGCCGGCACCCACCGTCGAGAGGGTGATCCCGGCTGTCTTCATCCTGGCCAGGATCTCGTCGTACTGGCCCGAGGACGACCAGCCGTCGGTCAACAGGATGATGTGGCGACGAGTGGCGGTGACGCCGTCGAGCGACTTCACCGCCTCATCCAGGCCGGCGTAGATGTTCGTCTGGCCATCGGCCCGGATGCCGGCGATCTGGCCCTGCAGGTCGCCGACACTACCCAGCGGCTGCGTCTTCACCACCCAGTGCGCCGATTCATTGAAGGCCACGACACCCAACTCGTCGCGCGCGGTCATCGCGGCCGCGGCACGCAGGATCGCCTCCTTGCCGATATCAACCTTCTGGACCCCTCCGATGCCGCTCCCTCCGCCGCCCGCCCCACCCGCATCGAACGTGTTGCAGTGGCAAGCGGCCATCGAGCCCGACTGGTCGATGACGACGACGAGCGCGATGTCCGGCTGCTTCTCGCGATCGCGGACGCCCATGTCCACCGGCAGGGTCTCTTCGAGGGCGGTCTTCGTGTACCCACCCGCGCCATAGCTGCGCGGTCCGCCGACCATCACGAGAC
>JBKJXL010000180.1:0-8748 GCA_046716225.1 Candidatus Limnocylindrales bacterium
GGGGCTTGACCTCGTGGCTGCGGCCCGCGCTCGGTTCGACGTGCCGATCGCTGCCTATCAGGTATCCGGGGAGTTCGCCATGATCGCAGCGGCCGCCGAGCGAGGATGGCTCGACGGTCGCCGGGCGATGACAGAGGCGGTGACTGCGATCGTCCGGGCGGGCGCCGGGATCGTCGTCACCTACGCCGCGGCCGATCTCGCCGAGTGGATCCGGGACGAGCGATGACCGAGCAGGTGTACATCCAGGCGCTGGCCCTTGCCCTTGAACCGGCCTGGCGCCGTCGAGACGACGACGAACGGCATCAGGATGGCCGTGACTTTCGCGCGGCATTCGCGGACGTGGACCGCCATGGTGGTCGAACCCTGTGCTACTCATCCATCGGCCTCGAGCCGGGGGTCGACATCCTCCTGTGGCGCCTGGCGCCAAGCGTCGAGGCGCTGGAAGAGTCTGGCGCAGCCCTCCTTCGAGCGGGGTTCGGACGCTGGCTGAGCGTCACGCACTCGCTGATCGGCCGGATCGGTCCATCGCAGTACGTTCGCAAGCCCACGGAGCAGGAGCAGTCCCTGTTCGCCGGGGAGCGCTCGAAGTACCTGATCGTCTACCCATTCACGAAGTCGTCCGACTGGTACCTCCTGGGGAAGGAGGCGCGGCAGGGCGTGATGAACGAGCACATGCGGGTGGGCCACGACTATCCGACCATCCGCCAGGCTCTCGCCTACTCGTTCGGCCTCGACTCGCAGGACTTCGTCGTGGCCTACGAAACCGACGACCTCGTCGCCTTCGGGGATCTCGTCCGTGCGCTGCGATCGACCGAGAGTCGTCGCTCGACCGTGAGCGACACGCCGATCCTGCTCGGGATCCATCGCCAGGTGGACGAGATCCTCGGCCTGCTGGGAGCCGCATGAAGACCAGACCCGGATCCGGTACGCGAAGTGCCGGCCTGATCGAGCGCGCCGAGCGGCTGTTCCCGGGCGGTGTCAACAGTCCCGTTCGGGCGTTTCGATCGGTCCACCGTCCGCCGCTCATCCTCGAACGCGGCGCCGGACCCTTCGTCTGGGATGCGGACGGGCGGCGCTACGTCGACTACGTCGGCGGATGGGGTCCGGCGATCCTCGGCCACGCCCATCCCGCGGTCAGCGCGGCGATCGCGAAGGCGATCGGGAACGGCCTGGCGCTGGGAGCGACCAACCCGGCCGAGATCGAGCTGGGGGAGGCGATCCGTTCCGCGATGCCGTCCATGGAACGCCTTCGGTTCACGTCATCCGGAACCGAGGCGGTGATGAGTGCGCTGCGCCTGGCCCGTGCCGCGACCGGACGCGACCTCGTCGTCAAGTTCGCCGGCGCATACCACGGGCACGCCGACAGCATGCTCGTCGAGGCCGGGTCCGGGGTCGCGACCGCAGCGATCGCGGGCAGCGCCGGTGTTCCGGACGCCGTCGCCGGGACGACGATCGTGCTGCCCTACAACGACATGACCGCCGTCACCCTCGCATTCGCCGAGCATGCCCGGCAGATCGCGGCTGTCATCGTCGAGCCGGTCGCAGCGAACACCGGGGTCATCGGTCCGATCCCCGGATTCCTCGAGCACCTGAGCGAATCCACGCGAGCCGATGGCGGCCTGCTGATCTTCGATGAAGTCATCACCGGGTTCCGCCTCGGTCTCGGCGGGGCCCAGGCGCGATCTGGGATCCGACCGGACCTGACCACCCTGGGCAAGGTCATCGGCGGCGGCATGCCGATCGGAGCCTATGGGGGACGTGCGGACCTCATGGCGCTCGTGGCCCCGGCCGGACCCGTGTACCAGGCAGGCACCCTGTCGGGTCACCCGTTGTCGATGGCAGCCGGGATCGCGACGCTGTCGGAGCTGACCCCGGAGCGCTACCTGCGACTTGAAGAGGCGACCGCGGACCTGGCTGCCGGACTCTCCCAGGCCGCCGCCGCGGCGGGCTGTGTGGTGTCGATCGCCCGGGTCGGTCCCCTTCTGACCGTGTTCTTCCGCGCCACGGTGCCGATCGATGCCGGCGAGGCACTCGGATCCGATCGCGCGGCATTCGCCCGTTTCTTCGGCTCGATGCTCGACCATGGTGTCCTTCTGCCGCCGTCGCCGTTTGAAGCCTGGTTCCCGTCGATGGCGCACGGTCGCGCTGAGATCGAGGCGACCAAAGATGCCGCCGCTATCGCCTTCCTGGAGGCCGCTTCGTGAACGATCGCTTCCTTCGAGCCTGTCGCCTGGAGCCCGTGGACGCGACCCCCGTCTGGTTCATGCGCCAGGCCGGGCGCTCGTTCGCTGCGTACCGCGAGCTGCGCAAGCGGTACGGCATCCTCGAGCTGGCCAAGACACCCGACCTCTGCGCGGAGGTCACCCTGATGCCGGTCCGCGAGTTGGGAGTCGATGCGGCCGTCGTCTTTGCCGACATCATGCTGCCCCTCGAACCGATGGGGGTCGGGCTACGGATCGAGCCGGAGGTCGGGCCCATCATCGACTCACCGATCCGCTCGGCCGCGGACGTCGCCGCCCTTCGGCCATTCGACCCGGCGGGCGTGTCCTTCACGCTGGATGCCATCCGTCTGGTCCGCCAGGAACTGGGTGGCCGTGCTGGTGTCATCGGATTCTCCGGTGCCCCGTTCACCCTGGCCTGCTACCTCATCGAGGGCCGGCCGTCGCGGGACTTTGCCACCGCGAAGGCGTTCATGTACCGAGAACCGACCGCCTGGCATGACCTCATGGGGCGGCTCTCGGAGATGATCGTGAGCTACCTCCAGGCACAGGTCGAGGCTGGCGCAGACGTCGTCCAACTGTTCGACAGTTGGGTCGGCGGCCTCGGACCGACCGACTATCGCGAGTTCGTCCAGCCACATGTCCAACGGATCTTCTCGGCGCTGCCCCATGTGCCGACGATCCACTTCGGGACCGGCACGTCTGCCCTCCTGGAGTCGATGGCTGAGGCTGGCGGCGATGTCATCGGCCTGGACCACCGGATCTCGCTGGCCGATGCGTGGCGACGGATCGGCTACGACCGTGGCGTCCAGGGCAACCTGGACTCAGCTCGCCTGCTCGCCGGGTGGGACGCGACCCGAACAGGTGCGTTGGCGGTCCTCGGGGAAGCCGCCGGCCGGCCGGGTCATGTCTTCAACCTTGGCCATGGCGTGCTGCCCGACACCGACACCGATCTGCTGCGTCGGTTGGTCGACCTCGTCCACGAACAGACCGCACGGACGCCCGCGGTCGCCGAGGTGTTGCCGTGACCGCGCCGAAGCCCGGCGTGCTGCTGATGACGTACGGCTCGCCGGACTCCCTCGCCCGCGAGGATGTCCGCTCCTACCTTGCCCGCGTCCGAGGGGGGAGGGAACCAGACTCGGCGCTCGTCGATGAATTCACGCGGCGGTATCGGGTGATCGGCGGCTCGCCCCTGATCGACATCACACGAGCCCAGGCAGCGGATCTGGCTCGGGCGTTGGGCTGGCCCGTCGAGATCGGCATGCGGTTCTCGGAGCCGTCGATCGCCGCCGGCCTGTCCGCGCTGGTCGACGCTGGGGTCGCGGACGTCGCCGCGATCATCCTGTCGCCGCAGTACTCCCCGTCGCTGATGAGCGGGTACGCCAAGGCCATCGAGGTGGCCAGATCGGCCATGAGCGCGGTCGCTCCCGTCGTCACCGTAGCGGGCTCGTGGTACGAACAGCCGGCATTCATCACGGCACTCGCCGGTCGTGTGTCGCGAGCCCTCGATGCGCTGCCGCCCGGCGAACGCGACGGCGTCCGTGTGCTCATGACCGCCCATAGCGTGCCGAAGCACGTCGCCGCGACCGAGCCGGATTACCTCGCCCAGCTGCAGTGGACCGCCGAGGCGGTGGCCGCCGCCTCCGGGTTGTCGGCCGACCGGTGGACATTCTGCTGGCAGAGTGCCGGCCACGAGCCGGGCGAATGGATGAAACCCGATCTTGCCGACTTGCTGCCCGGCATCAGCGAGTCACGCACGCGGTCGGTCCTGGTGGCCCCTATCCAGTTCCTTGCCGACCACCTCGAGACCCTCTACGACGTCGAGGTCGGTGCCCGCGAACAGGCGGAGGCGCATGGGGTCGAGTTCCACAGGATCGCCTCGCTGGACTCGGATCCAGGGCTGATCTCCGCCTTGGCTGTCGTGGCAACCGAGACGTTAGTTGGTTCCCGCCGCGCGTCGTCTGCTTCGCAGAGGTGATTCTGCGAGGCTGGTGACAGCTCGTGCGAGTACCGGCGATACTTGAGTCATGGCTCAACTATTCGCTTCGGCGATCGATGTCGACCGATGTGATATCGAGTGTCTTCATCCGACCGCCGTCCGGCCGATCCTCGGCCGATCCCTCAGCGACGGGGGGGCTGGCGCCGTCGCATCGCTGTTCGGGCTCCTCGCCGATCCCTCACGGGCGCGGATCCTCCACCTCCTTGCCATCAGCGAGACCGACCTGTGCGTCTGCGATATCGCGCTGGTGCTGGGGATGCGCGTCTCGGCGCTCTCCCATCAACTGCGGTACCTCCGCGAGCGAGCGGTGGTCGAAGGACGCAAGGACGGGCGGATCGTCCACTACCGACTGATCGACGACCACGTCCGCCACCTGGTCCTCGACGCCACGACGCACGTCGCCGAGGCGGTCGGCTGATGCCCCACGCCCACGGCTCCGCGGCATCTGGACATCGCCAACGGTTGCTGGCTGTGTTCCTCGTCACGCTCGCGGTCTTCGTCCTCGAGCTCATCGGCGGCATCGCCGCCAACAGCTTGGCGCTCCTGGCCGACGCCGGGCACATGTTCACCGATGTGGCCGGGATCGGGCTTGCCTTGCTGGCGATCTGGTTCGCGGGTCGGCCATCGAGCCAGGAGCGGACGTACGGCTACCTTCGCCTGGAGATCCTCGCCGCGGTCGTGAACGCCGTCCTGTTGTTCGGGATCGCCTTCCTCGTGCTTGTCGAGGCGTGGCGGCGGCTCTCGGCCCCGCTTGACGTCGCATCGGGGCTCATGCTCGGGATCGCTCTGCTCGGGCTCGGCGCGAACGGCGTCTCCGTGTTCCTGCTACGCAACGCCCAGAAGGGCAGTCTCAACATGCGCGGCGCGTATCTCGAGGTGATGGGCGACCTCGCCGGGTCCGCGGCCGTCATCGTCGCGGCCGTCGTCATCACCGTCACAGGGTGGATCCAGGCCGACGCCGTGGCGTCGGTCCTGATCGGGTTCCTGATCCTGCCGCGGACCTACCACCTGCTACGGGATGCGGTGGACATCCTGCTGGAAGCCACGCCCAAGGGCATCGACCTCGACGAGGTCCGTAACCACATCCTCGCGGCTGGCGGCGTGGCGGATGTACACGACCTGCACGCCTGGACGATCACCTCCGGGATGAACGTCGTCTCTGCACATGTCACCGTCGAGCCAGGAGCCGACGGTGCTGCGGTGCTTGATCAACTGTGCCGCTGCCTCTCGGGCGACTTCGACATCGAACATTCGACGTTCCAGCTCGAAACCGCCGACCGGCGCCGTCTAGAGGAAGCGGGGCACGCGTGAGCCGTTCGTGGCGAGCATGGCGATGACTGGCGGCCATGATCACGGCGACGACCGGGGCCGAATCCGGCGGCTGATCGGTGCGGTCGTCGGACACAGCCACGATCCGGGCGACTCGATCGATGACGCACTGACGGCGGACCGACGGGGCATCCGCGCCCTGCAGATCTCGCTCGTCGTGCTCGGTCTGACGGCGGCCGCTCAGCTCGTCGTCGTCATGGTCTCTGGCTCCGTCGCCCTTTTGGCGGACACGGTCCACAACTTTTCCGACGCCCTCACCGCGTTCCCGCTCTGGATCGCCTTCGCGATCGGGTCCAGAGCCGCCACCCGGCGATACACGTTCGGCTATCGGCGTGCCGAGGATCTGGCGGGGCTGTTCATCCTCCTCATGATCGGCGCGTCGGCGATCCTCGCGGCCTACGAGTCGATCAGCCGACTGATCAACCCTCATCCGGTGACGAACATCCCGATCGTCATCGTCGCCGGGCTGGTCGGCTTTGCCGGCAACGAACTCGTGGCCCTCTACCGGATCCGGGTCGGTCGCTCGATCGGCTCGGCGGCGCTGGTCGCGGATGGCTATCACGCGCGGACGGACGGACTGACGTCTCTCGCCGTCGTTGCCGGTGCGCTCGGTGTGGCCGCGGGCTACCCGCTTGCGGATCCGATCGTGGGGCTCCTCATCACGGCGGTCATCCTCGTCGTCCTGCGCCAGGCAGCGGGTCAGATGGTCGGGCGTCTGATGGACGCGGTCGAGCCCGAGCTTGTAGACCGGGTCGAGACCATCGCTGCCTCGACCCCTGAGGTGCAGGCCGTCGAACGGGTGCGACTTCGCTGGCTGGGGCACGCCCTCGAGGCGTCGTTGGCCGTGACCGTCGACTGCGACCTGACGGTAGCCGAGGGCCACCGGGTCGCCGAGGATGTGCGGCATCGTCTCCTCCATGAGGTCGATCGACTCGATACCGCCGTGATCCACGTGAATCCGTGCGGCCACTCCGGCGACGATCCGCACGCGCTCAATCGGCACCACGATCAAACGGCGACACCATCCCACGCCAACATCGCCGGGACAGATCGGGTTGGCTGACCGCTCCCTCGGGCGCGATCAGCCCACGATGCCCCGGGTCGAGCCTCGACGAAGCCTGCTGCGCGGAAGTCGCCGTCGAATGCCAGCGCCTCGCGGAGGCGCTCTCGTCACCGTCGGCTCCACTACCGTTCGGCAGGCAGTCCGTCGTCGTGCCAGAACGTAGCCAGGGCCTCGGCCACCGCTTGCTGCTGGGCGTGCGTCAGCCGACGACCGAATTCGCGTTCGATGACCTTCAGGTGGTCCGCGAATGCCGCGTCATGGCGTCGCCGGCCTTCGCTTGTCAGCACGACCCGGACGCCGCGCCGATCGCCGGGGACGGCTTCGCGGCGGACCAATCCGGCCGCCTCGATCCGATCGACGAGTCGCGTCAAGCCGCTTCGGGTGAACAGTGATCGTTGTTCGAGCTCCTGCATCCGCAGCCCGACCTCCGACGCATCGTAGAGCTGGGCGAGGACGTCGAGCCAGGTCAGCGGGAACCCGGCCCGCTCGAGGAGTTCGGGCTCCGCGATCCGAAGGGTCCGCGAGGTCGCGAAGAGCACGCCACGCCAGGCATCGTTCCAAAGCGCCCCGGGCCGGCTGGGATATTCATCGCTCATGGGCGCACGATACCGTACGTCTCCTGTGTTCGCAACATTTGACCAATCAGTACTTGACATGACAGATAGTGATGGAGCAGAATCCACGCCAGACCAGCGGCGCGACGTGCGAGCCGTGGTTCGGACCGGCTGGAGGTATCACGATGACGACGCTCTTCGTTCGACACCAAGTCGCTGACTACGCGCAGTGGCGCCAGATCTACGACGCGTTCGCGCCGACCCAGCAGGCCCTGGGGGTCCAGGACCAGGCTGTGTACCAGGCGATTGAGAACCCGAACGACATCACCGTCCGGCACGAATTCGCGACGCTCGAGGCCGCCCAGGCCTTCAGCGGGAGCACCGAACTGCGCGCGGCCATGCACGACGCCGGCGTCGAGGGAGCCCCGACGATCTGGTTCACCACTCGTTCCTAGTCCGGGGCGCAGCGCGCCGTCAGGTCAGATGGGGCGGGTGCCGCAAGGCACCCAGTCTCGCCGGATGAGTACCCGGTCCGCGACGAAGATCGAGCCTCAGTCGGGGACCGGGCGCGACTCGAGCCACGTCGCGAGCAGGTCCGCGACGAGGGTGACGGCCTCCTCGCCGCTCCGGCCGGTCTCCTGGAGCGAGCCGAGGACCCAGCGACCGAACACCGTCATCACGACGGCGACGGCATCGTCGTCCGAGGCCAGCGGCCCCAGCGCGGCTCGGACGAGCGCATCCAGCTGCGCATAGAAGCGGGCTTCGGCCTCGGCCCAGAACGAGACGCCTGGACCTTCCCGCTGCGACGCTCGCCACCACCCCTCGCCCCGATCGAAGAACGCCGACAGCTCCCGGACCAGCAGATCGACTCGCTCGCGAAGGCCGTCGACGCCTCCGAACAGGTCGGGCGTCGGCATCCGCAGCTCCGACAGCACCTCGCCGGTGATCTCGGTGGCCAGGGCGGCGGCGGACCCGAAGTGGTTGGCCACCGTCCCCGGCGCGACATCGGCTCGCCTCGCGATGTCGAGCATCGTCGTGGCTGAGACACCCTGTTCCTGATAGAGCTCAAGCGCCGCGGCGATGATCCGACGGCGCGTATCGGCCTGCTGGGTTGCTCGCTTCCCGAGCTCGTACTTTCTGGGCAATCGCTGTCGCTCCACTCTATTGACTTATCAATGCAACCAATATAGCATCGCGCCGTCGATCTCGCCACTGACCGTCGGTCATCGCGATGGTGGCACGTCGTCGCCCAGGCAGGAGGACCCTGAGAGATGTTCAACGGCCAGTCGTGGCCAACGCCATCCCGATGGTCGAGATGCGCCGTGGGCTCGGGATCCCGGGACGGGCGGACCGGGCCGCCGGGACCGTCCCGACGCCGGTCGACGACACAACGCTCGACGCCCTGCTGCGCGATCGCCGTCCGCTCATCGGGAGCTCATTCGCGACCGCGGGCATCGCCGTGATCACGTGGTTGATGGAAACCAAGCCGTTCTAGAACGCCGCCACCGCGCGGCAAGGAGGATGACGATGGCGCCCGGATCGATGGTCATGAGCGAGGCGCGATCAGCGCTCGATGTCGGGGAT
>JBKJXL010000181.1:0-2681 GCA_046716225.1 Candidatus Limnocylindrales bacterium
CCTTGGCCCGGACGCTGGCCTCGAACCGGGTCTGGTCAGCCGCGCGCAGCGACTCCTTGACGATGACCCCGACACGACCCGGGATGAACGGCGCGACCCACACCAGTGGATGCCCGGCGAACCGGGCCACGCGGGCGCCCTCGTCCACGGTGGCAGCATCGACCAGGTGCGGCGCGACCTTGACGCTTGCCACGAGATCACCCTTCTCGACCACCTGCCCATCGAACGCGGTGAAAACCTCGAGCGGATCGATCCGGTTGACCCGCTCCAGTTCCGCGATGCGGACGTTGAGGACACCCGGGAATGCGGCCAGCAGGTCCACTCGACTCTGGGCCGGGCCGCGGACCGTCAGGCCAGGCCCGGCGACGGCGGTGGCCAGGCGCAGGGCGGCGTCGTCCTCGTGGAGCTCACCGGCCTCCGGGACCAGCACGGTGACGGCCGGACCGTGATCTGCCGTGGCCAGCACATGCAGGTCGTCCGCGCTGAGCCGCCGACCCTTCGGCCAGCGGGCATCGCCGATCTTCAGGTCCCGAACCAGGACGGCCCCGACCAGGCGCGCCGGGGCACGGCGGCCTGGCGTGATCCGTTCGAGCCGCACGCGTGACGCTGGGAGACCCAGCCCTCAGGCGGAGCGGCCCAGCGCAGCCTCGAGCGCGCGTCGCGTGTAGACCACGGCCATCCGGGTCCGATAGGCGCTGTCGGCGTGGATGTCGCTGTTCACGGTCACGCCGTCGGTGGCATGCGCGGCAGCCGCGGCGATCGCGGTGGCGGAGCCGTCCGTTCCGGCCAGGGCCGCCTCGACAGCCTTCGCGCGGTAGGCCACCTCCCCCACCCCGGTGAGGGCGACTCGCACGTGACTCACCAGACCGCCGCTCTTCGCGACGACCGCGGCCACCCCGACGATCGAGTAGCCCGACGCCGGCTGGGTCAGCTTCTGGTACGACCCGCCGAGGCCGGCCGGGAGCGGACCACGACGCATCGATACGAGCAGCTCGTCTGCCGCCATCGCCGTTTGGAACGCACCCTCGAAGAACCCGTCGAACGGCACGACCCGCTCGCCGCGACTCGAGCGCAGGATGGCTGAGTAGTCCAGGGCGAGCCCCAAGGCCGGCAGGTCGCTGGCCGGATCGGCGTGGGCGATCCCGCCGCCGACGGTCCCGCGGTTGCGAACCTGCACATCGCCGATGTCCGAGATGGCCTCGATGGCGATCTGCAACGCGGTCGAGTCCAGGACCTCGGCGTAGGTCGTGAGCGCACCGATCTCGAGGCCGCCGTCGGCCTGTGGCCGGACGCCCTTCAATTCGGTCAGCCGTCCGATGTCAACGAGGGTCTCGGCGCTTGCGAGCCGCAACTTGAGCAACGGCAGCAGGCTCTGACCGCCGGCGAGGCCCTTCGCCCCGCCGCCGGCCGCCGCGATCGCGCTGAGGGCATCGTCCAGGGACGACGCCCGGTGATAGCCGAATGCCGCCGGGATCATGCCTGGCCTCCCTTCGCGCCGTCGATGGCTCGCCAGACGGTCTGTGCCGTATACGGCATGTCGAGGTGTCTGATCCCGAGCGGGGAAAGCGCATCCATGACCGCGTTGGCCACGGCCGCGGTACTGGCGATCGCGCCGGCCTCGCCGACGCCCTTCACCCCGAGCGGGTTGACCGGTGACGGCGTCACCGTCTCGCCGAGCTCGAACTGCGGGAACATCGAGGCTCGTGGCATCGCGTAGTCCAGCATGGACCCGGTCAACAGCTGCCCCTCGTCGCTGTAGATGGCGCCTTCCCAGAGGGCCTGGCCGACACCCTGGGCGATGCCGCCGTGGAGTTGGCCGTCCACGATCATCGGGTTGATCTTGTTGCCGACGTCGTCCACCGCGACGTACCGGACAAGGTCCACGTGTCCCGTTTCCTCGTCGATCTCGACGACCGCGATGTGCGTCCCGAACGGCCACGTGCAGTTCGGCGTGTCGTAGTAGGCCGTCTCGTCAAGATACGGCTCCATGCCCTCCGGCGCATCGAACGCGAGGTCCAGCGCGAAGGCGATCTCCTGGAACGTCTTGACCTTGTCCGGCGAGCCTTTGACCGAGTAGTTGGCGCCATCGATCTCGATGTCCTCGGGCGACGCTTCGAGCATGTGCGCCGCATACCGGCGCGCCTTGTCCTTGATCTTGGCCGCGGCCTTGACCGCGGCGGTACTCCCCACCGACGAGGTGCGACTGCCGTAGGAGCCGTACCCGAACGGCGTGCCCTGCGTATCCGAATGCTGGACGATCACGTCCTCCATCGGGACGCCGAGTTCGTGGCTGATGATCTGGGCGTAGGTCGTCTCGTGGCCCTGACCCTGCGGCTGGGTGCCCATCGTGACCACGACCTTGCCGGTCAGGTGGACCTTTATGTTGCACGACTCCCACATCGCGGCACCCCAGCCCTCGCCGACCGCACCGATCCATTTGGACGGGGCGACGCCGCAGACCTCGATGTAGGTCGACAGTCCGAGGCCGAGGAGCCTGCCACGTGCCTTCGCCTTGGCCTTCCTGGCGGCGAGCTGGTCGTAGCCGGCCATCGCCAGGGCCTTGTCCAGCGCGGGCTCGTAGTTCCCGGAGTCGATATAGATCTTGGCGCCGCCGCTGGCCGTGCCAAGACCGGACGGGTTGTCGTAGGGGAACTGGTCCGGCTGGATGAAGTTGCGCCGAC
>JBKJXL010000182.1:0-2919 GCA_046716225.1 Candidatus Limnocylindrales bacterium
GGGTCGTGGACCTTCGCCCGATCGCGGCCTTCAATGGCTGGCGACTTCGGGGCGAACCACGTGGCGGCCACATCCGGGGCGCCGTCGCGTTCCCCGGTGAGTGGCTGGGCAGCGTCGATCCGGCCGAGATCGCCAAGCTCCTTGCCGACAAGCGCATCTCTCCGGACCGCACCGTCGTCCTGTACGGCGATGAGCCGACGGCCATCGCGACCCTCGCGGCGCGGCTCGAGGCAGACGGCCATCGCGGCATCCTCGTCTACGAGGACGGGTTCGCGGCCTGGTCCGCCGACTCAGCCCTCCCGATCGACGCCCTCCCGAACTACAGCAAGCTCGTGACGACGGACTGGCTCGCCGAGCTGCTGGCGGGCGGGTCGCCCGAGGCCGCGCCGACCGGCGACTTCCTCCTGTTCCATGTCAACTTCGGCGTTCCGGAGGAATACGCCGAGGACCACATCCCGGGCGCGCTCTACCTCGACACGAACTGGTTGGAAGACCCAGCCGACTGGAACCGGCGCTCACCGGAGGCGCTTGAGACGGCCGTTCGCGCGCTCGGCATCTCGAACACCACGACGGTCATCCTGTACGGCCGCGACACCGAGGGGCATGCCAACGAGAAGTGGCCGGGCCGTCGTGCCGGACAGATCGCCGCGACCCGCGCGCTGATGATCCTGCGCTACGCCGGCGTGGACGATGTCCGGCTCCTCGACGGCGGCTACGACTGGTGGGTGCGTGGCGGTCATCCCCTCGAGACGACGCCGAACGAGCCGACGCCGGTCGCGGCATTCGGGGTGCAGATCCCGCTCCGACCCGAGGTCATCGTCGACATCGAGGAAGCCAAGGAGATCCTGGCGAACCCCGACGGCGCCGCGCTGGTGAGCGTCCGGACCTGGCGCGAGCACGTCGGCAACGTGAGTGGCTACAACTACATCGGCCCGGCCGGACGGATCGCCGGCGATGTCTGGGGCAATTGCGGCACCGACGCGTATCACATGCAGCACTACCGCAACGTGGACAACACGATGCGCGCGTACCCGGAGATCAGCGCGAACTGGGAAGAGGCCGGGATCACGTCCGACAAGTGGGTCGCGTTCTATTGCGGCACCGGCTGGCGCGCCAGCGAGACGTGGTTCTACGCGTACCTGCAGGGTTGGCAGCGGATCGCCGTGTACGACGGTGGCTGGTTCGAATGGAGTGCCGACCCGGTCAACAACCCGATCGAGATCGGGGAACCGACGGACGGCATCGCGGTCTGACCCCCAGGTGTGATTCGCGAATAGGTTGTTGACGGAGCGACCGTCGGTCCGAGCGCGGTAAGGCTCCGGTTGGAACGCCCGTGCACCAGCGAACGACGCAGCGGGCGGGTGTGGCCGGCTCCAATGTCCTCGCTCGTTCATCGCATGGAGCGGAGCCGTTCCAGCCCCGCTACGGAGGCGGCGGTTTGCGTAGCGAACGAAGCGGTGGTACACATCGCCGGTGCTCGACTACATCCCGAAGGCGCGCCGGAAGCGCAGCCGCTTGCGCCGCGTCGTCCCGCTCCTGGTCGGGGTCTTGGTCGTCGGTGGGTCCGTGGCCGCCCTGGCCCGCATGATGCCGGCCATCGCGACCGGCAGCCTTGCGCCGGATCCGGTCGCCGTCGCCGCCAGTTTCGCCCCAAGCGACCCCGTCTCCACCTCCCCGACATCCGAACCAGCCGCATCGGCGTTGCCGAGCCCCGTCCCCAGCCCGAGCCGCACGCCGGTCCCGACCGCACCGCCCGTCGCCGCACTGACCGGCTACCAGTGGCCGTTGCCCAACGGACGCCTCACGCTGCCGTTCGGCCCGTCCGCGTGGGGGTCCCGGATCGTCGACGGTGAGAAGTTCCACGACGGGCTGGATCTCGCGACGTTCTGTGGCGATCGGGTCGTCGCGGCACATGACGGCGTCGTCCTCGCCGCGTCGCGGAGATTCGACAGCCAGATCGGCTGGCTCGGCGACCTGAAGCCCTACGTCGCTCGACTCGACAGGAAGCAGCTCTGGTCAACGTTGCCCATCGTGGTCGTCATCGATGACGGGAACGGCTACCGCAGCATCTACGCCCACTTCAGCAAGGTCGTCGTGAAGCGTGGCGATCTGGTCAAGGCCGGCGACTTCCTCGGGTACGAGGGGATGACCGGTCGGGCCTCTGGCTGCCACGTCCACTACGGCCTGTTCAGCCCGCTGGAGGCTGCCACGTTCGGCATCGATCCGGTCCTGGTCGGGAAGATGAAAGTGCCGACCGCCCAGATCGCCAGGATCGATCCGCTCCTGGTGCTGCCGCCCCGCCCGCAGGATCAGCCGTCGATGTCGCCGGACGCGTCGGCCGGTGCCTCGGCGAGCCCGTCGCCGAGCCCGTAGGCCGTCTGGCTCAGGCCGGCTGACGCCGATAGCGTCGGCCGATGAGCGAGTAGCCCGGGATCCGGCCGAGGGCTTCAGCCAGCGATGGACCGGGCGTGCCGTCGCGTCGTTCGAGCGCGAGGCGCGCCTCCCCGCCCCCGATGTCCGCGGGCCGTGCGTCCACGATCGCGAGGTCGATCGCCACGTGACCTTCGATGGCGTCGCCCAGGGTGGCGATGAGCTCATTCGGCTCGTCGCCCGCCTCGTATTCCGCCCGCACCTCGGCTTCGGCACGCCAGTTGGGGCGCCGAAGCAGGATCGCTCGCCAGGCCGCCGCGACCGTGGACGACACGCGTCCGTCCCCTGGCGTGGCCGCCACGTCGTCTGTCCGCAGCACATCCTCGCCACGGGCCCAGCGGGCTGCCTGATGGAGGAGGGCGTACTCGTCGAGGTCGGCGTACGCGGCCAGGCGCTCCGCGGGCGAGCCCTCGCCGAAGATGGCCCTGACCGATGGCCCGAAGACGTCGGCGAGATCCAGGTCGATCGCGCGAACGGTCCGGTGGAAGT
>JBKJXL010000183.1:0-10851 GCA_046716225.1 Candidatus Limnocylindrales bacterium
GGGGCACGGGTTCGCGGTGGGCGGCCTCACCCTAATGGACGCCCGCCGCCTGCCACACGAAATGGTCGTAGAACCTGTCGGTCCGCGTCGCGAGGTAGACGGCCAGCCCGACCACGACCAGACCCACGCCGACGGCGATCGCCACGAGGCGGGCCGTGCGCGGGTCAGGCCAGGGGGCTGGTGTGGGGTCCGCCGGGCGACCCTGTGCTACGCTCCGATCCACCTTCCACGCTCGTGCAGGAGCCGTTCCCGGTGACTGGCCCCGCCTCCAGAGGGATCGAGCGAGGCACAGGAGCGCCGTCGCGGTCGACCGGGACGCAGGGAGCCGTCGGCGCGGTCTTGTTGGTCCTCGCGCTCGGTCTCGCCCTCCGACTCATCATCGCACAGATGGCTCCCGGCACCGGGTTCGAGGTCGACCTGATCTCGTTCCGTGCCTGGTCGTCCAACCTCGCGACCGAGGGCCTGTCCGGCTTCTATGAGCGCCCGTTCTTCCACGACTACACGCCGGGCTACCTGTACGTCCTGTGGCTCATGGGCAGCCTGGGTAACGTCCTGGACTGGGACACGTGGCAGGCCGCCGCGCCATCGCTGACCCTCCTGACGGACCTGGACCTCAAGGCGCCGGCGATCCTCGCGGACCTGGTCATCGGGTGGCTGGTCTGGTCGATGGTTCGCGAGTCGGGCGGACGGGACCGCCTCGCCCTCGCAGCGGCCTTCGTGGCTGTCATCAACCCGGTCAGCTGGTTCGACAGCGTCCTGTGGGGCCAGGTCGACTCGTTCGGCGTCGTATTCCTGCTGCTCGGCCTGCGCGAGGTCTGGCGGGATCATCCCGAGCGGGCGGCCATCTACACGGTGCTCGCCGCGTTGATCAAGCCGCAGCTCGGGATCCTGATCCCGATCGTCGCGATCGTGACGATCCGGCGGGCGCTGTGGCCGGCGGACGACCCGGCCGATCAGGAGGCCCTGGACGCGACTGACCAGGCCTCATCAGACGCCGGCCTCCTCGATCGACTCCGTGCCTGGGAGCGGGACACTGGTCGCGGTAGCCGGATCGTCACGACCGGGATCGCAGCGCTCGTGACCGTCTACCTCGTGTGCCTGCCGTTCGGGCTGTCGGTCGCGTCGTTGTCGACGACGGCACCGTTCTTCAGGTCGGGGCTCCTGGAGCAGATCCTCAAGACGGCCGGCGGCTACCCGTACTTGACCGTCAACGCCTACAACCCGTGGGTGCTGGTCGGCGGCGATACGGGCTACAGCCTCGCGAGTGCCGGGCTGTGGGTCTGCGACGGCCAGTGGATCGCGAGCAAGTGCGGGTCCGGCGTCGCGATGTTCGGTGTGGTCCCGGCCATCGCGGTCGGCACGACGCTGCTCCTGGCGGTCATCGCCTCGATCCTGGTCGTCATCGCGCGACGACCCGACCGACTCACCATCCTGCTCGGATTGACCATCCTCGCGTTTGCGTTCTTCGCGGTCCCGACGCGGGTCCACGAGCGCTATGGCTACCCGTTCTTCGCCCTCGCCATCATCCTGGCCGCGGTCTCGTGGCGCTGGCGCCTGGCGTACCTCGTCGCGTCGGTCACCGCATTCCTGAACATGTACGTGGTCCTGACCACCCTCTACCCGAACAACCCGGGCGTGAAGGACTGGCTGGGCATCGGCCCGGCCATCCGGTCCGAGCCTGGCGTCACGCTGATCGCGCTGACCAACGGGATCCTCATGGTCTGGCTGCTGGTCCAGCTTAGATCGAGCGCGCGCGAGCGCCTGGCATCGGACCTGGACGCGGCGGCGCCTCCGCCCAGGCCGGTCGAGCCCGTGCTGCCCGAACCATGGCCAGTGCCACCGCCGTTGCCCGGCCCGGCGACATCATCGGTCGTCTCCCGCGGCTCGGTGCGGACCGCGTCCGACTCTCCCGTCGCGTCCGCTGTGGCGACCATGCCGGTCTGGCGGGAGCGTCCGACCATCGAGGATGCAGGCGTCGTCGGCTGGTTCCGCGGCCTGCTTGAGACGCGCCCCATCCGCCCGGATCGCTCGCGCGGACTCGTCGACGAACGCGGCGGGCGCCTCGACCGCCTGGACCTGTGGCTGCTGGTCGTCCTCGTCGTGGCGACGATGGGCATGCGGACGTTCCGACTCGCCGAGCCGTACCAGATGCACTTCGACGAGGTCTATCACGCCCGGACGGCCACCGAATTCCTCCAGAGCTGGCGGTACGGCCTGTCGCACGGCATCTACGAATGGACCCACCCGCACCTGGCGAAGTACGCGATGGCGGGCGGCCTGGTCCTGTGGGGCCAGGACGACGTCAGTGCCACGAGCGAGCTGAGCACGCCGGTGACAGCCACTGTCGTCGAACCGAGGCGTGACGACAGCCTGGCCGGTGGGCGCGCAGGCGAGCGCCTGCACGTGGCGACCGGCACCGAGATCCATACATTCGACCTGCGGACCCGCCAGCTGATCGGGCTGATGGCCGCGCCCGGCGCGTCGGCCCTGGCGATGAGCGACTCGGGCACCGAGCTCATCGTCGGATTCGACGATGGACGGCTCGGGACGGTCGATGTCGAGGCGATCGGCCTGGGAGGTCTCGACATCGGCCTGACGCCGGTCGAGCTCGGCCCG
The DNA here is from genome assembly GCA_046716225.1 of Candidatus Limnocylindrales bacterium. Lineage (GTDB taxonomy): Bacteria > Chloroflexota > Limnocylindria > Limnocylindrales > CSP1-4 > SPCO01. Next base: position 2,617 of record JBKJXL010000183.1, read on the forward strand.
GGTGTCGGGACGCGAGTGGACCTGCTGCTCGCCCTCGAAGACGGCATCAGCCTGATGGTCGGGTCGGGCGATCGGCTGTCCACCGTCGACGTCGGGTCGGGCGATATCGGCGCCACGCTGGACCTGCCCGAACTCGTCGACCTGGCGCCGGGCGGGACCGGGTCGGCGCTGGTGGGGAGGCCGTCCGACATGGACGACCCGGCGACCGTGGCGGCCGCCCTCGCCGACATCATCGGGGCTGACGCGGGCGTCCTCGAAGCCAAGCTGCTGGCCGGCGACGAGACGGTCGTCCTGGGCAGCCCGGGCGACGCCGAGACGCGCGCGAACGTCGAGCTGGCGATCGACGACGGCACCCTGTCCGGGATCGCCATCTCGGACGTGACTCGGGTCGCCGCTGCCACCGCTGAGGGCGTGACGTTCGTCGACCCAGCGAGCGGCGCCGTCGTCGTCACGGTCCCCGAGACCGACGGCGCCCACGGCCTGGCGCTCGTCACCGGCCTCGACGATCCGAAGATCTACGCGACCGTCGGCACGATCGACGATCCCGAGTACGACGTCATCGCAGTCGGGGGCGACCAGGCCAAGGACGGACCCGTCTCCACGGGCCGGAACCCGCTGCCCGGCCCCGGGACCGAGGTCATCTACGACGCGGCGACCCAGCAGGTCCATGTGCTCGGCCTGGCGCCGGATGCCGCGCCGGCCGGGCCGTGGACGATGTACGTCATCGAACCGCACGCCAACGCTGTGTACGCCGACGCGCGCCTGCCCGACGGCTTCGTGCCGGTATCGATCGCCACGGACCTGGAGCCCGAGTACCCGTCCGAGGACCGACAACAGCTCCTGCTCTTCACCGCGAGCGGCTCGTCGGCGTCGATCGACGTCGGGTCGCACGCGTTCGCCTGGCGGTTCCCTGGGGTCATCGCGGGCGCGATCACGGCGGCCCTGCTCTTCCTGCTGACACGTATCCTCTTCCGGCGCCGGTTTGTCGCGGGGCTGGTCGCGCTGTTCGTGGTCGTCGACGGGATGTTCTTCGTCCAGTCCCGCATCGGCATGAACGACGTCTACGTGGGCCTGTTCATCATCGCGGCCTACACCGTGTTCGCGGCGGTGTGGACGGGCTGGTGGCGGGGCAGAACCGCGTTCTGGCTGGCGATGCCGGCCATCGGACTCCTGCTGGGCCTCGCCCTCGCGTCCAAGTGGGTGGCGGCGTACGCCATCGGCGCCCTGGTCCTGCTGATCCTGGTGCGCAGCGCCCTGGGTCGCGTCGCGTCGATCGTGGGCCTCATCGGGATCACGTCGGTGTTGGGCTACCTCGCGATCAGCGTGCCGGAAGGCCAGGGCTTCGGCAACCTGACGTTCCTGCTGATGATGGTGGCGCTGACCCTCGTCGCGGTCATCACGGCGATCCTGCATCCGGTCGCATGGACGGACGATGAGCTCCGCCTGGCGGTGGGTGCGCCCGTCGTGGTCGGGACGCTCGTGTTCCTCGCCGCGGTGGCGACCGGGGCAACGGACCGGGTGCTCACCGTGGGTCCGGCGGCGGTCACGCCGCTCGAGGTCGCCCTGGCACTCGCATTCGGGTCCGTCGTCGTGGCCGTCCTCTTCTGGCTTGGCGGTCGCGTCGGATTCGGACCGCTGGCCATGTCGCCCGCGGCGGACGACCCGGCGCGCTACCTGGATCCGCCGTCACCCGCACCCGATGGCTGGCTCCAGCCGGGCTGGCTGCTGGGGCTGCCGGTGATCTACGCCGCCATCTGCCTGCTCCTCGTCCCGGTCGGCGTGTACGTCATCTCGTACATCCCGTGGGCGATGGTCGAAGGCCACCAGATCATCGCCGGCTGGCCGGCCGGGAGCAGCGGCCAGACCCTGCTGGATCTCACCGGCCAGATGTATCGGTATCACAACGGGCTGACGGCGGCCCACGCCGCCTCGTCGCCGTGGTGGGCGTGGCCGCTCAACCTCAAGCCGGTCTGGTTCTACCAGGAGGGCCTGGCCCTTGGCACGAGCGCCGCACTGTACGACGCGGGCAGCCTGGTCATCTGGTGGCTCGGCGTCCCGGCGCTCGCCTTCGTCAGCATCATGGCGTTCAAGCGACGCAGCCTGGCCCTGACCCTCATCGCGGTCGGCTTCGCCGCCCAGTGGGTCCCGTGGGCCCGCATCGACCGGGCGGCGTTCCAGTACCACTACTACACCGCCTTGCCGTTCGTGGTCCTGGCGCTGGCGTACTTCATGGCGGAGATCTGGCACGGTGCATCGAAACGGACCTGGCAGCTGGCCCGGTTGGCCGCGGCCCTCGCGATCATGGGCCCGGCCCTGATGTGGCTGCTGAGTCGGCCGCTGTGCGGGTTCGTCGGCGTGGAGTCGGTCAATCCGGGATCCGCCGCCTGCCCGGCGATCATCCCCACGGCCGTCATCACGACACGGACGTTCGCCCTCGCGGCCATCGTCATCGGGGGCGTGATGCTGCTCGTCCGTCAGTTCCTGCAGCTCGACGAGACCGACGGCTCACGCGACACCGATCGCTGGCGGTCGTTCATCCCGCTGGCGCTGACAGGCGTCGGGGTCGCCGTCGGCCTGGTCATCGCCTCGTCTCTGCCGGACACCGCGATCCTCACCCTGTCCAACATCTCGGTCGAGCCGATCGCCCTGATCGTGCTTCTGCCGCTGGCCTACCTCGCGATCCAGATCGTGGGGTCGCGCGACAGCCGCCGGTTCGTCGTGGGCTTCGCCGTGGCGGCCGTGAGCTGGTTCGCGATCCTCTACCCGAACATCTCGGCACTGCCCCTGCCGTCGGCCGTCGTGGCCGCCTACCAGGGCGTCCTGCCGACCTATCTGTATGCGTTCCAGTTCCCGGTGAGCACCGTGGACCGAAGCGTGCCGACCCCGTTGCTGACCCCGATGTTCCTGGTCCTGACCGTCGCCGTCGTGATCACTTGCCTGGTGGTGGCCTACTCCACCTGGTCCTGGCGGCTCTCGCTGGCGGCGCCGGAGGACGAGTCGGCGGATGATGCCGAGGTCCTCGCCCGCAGCGGTGGCGGTGCCTGAGGGATCTCGCTCCGGAAGCCGGACGGCAGTGAGCCGCTGGAGGCGAGCCGGCGGATGACGAAGCCGTAGTACTCCTCCACCTTGGCCGTCACGCGCGGCCAGCTGAAGTCCTCGGCCCGGGCTCGGCCGGCCGACCCCATCTGGGCGCGCAGGACCGGGTCGTCCAGGAGCCGCATGATCGCCTCGGCCAGCCCCTTCGAGTCGCGCGGCGGGCCGAGCAGGCCCTCCCGACCGCGCCGGACGACGCCCTTGTAGCCGTGGATGTCCGAGGCGACGATCGGCGTGCCGGCCGCCATCGCCTCAAGGAGCACGATCCCGAACGATTCACCGCCCGTGGCCGGCGAGACGTACACGTCGGCGGTCCGGAACAGCTGGGCCTTCTCCGCGTCACTGACGCGACCCAGGAAGACGACGCCCTGGAGGCCCCGTGTGGCCACGTACCGCCTCGCTTCGCGTTCCTGTGGCCCGGAACCCACGACGAGCAATCGTGTGCCGTAGCCGGCCTTGCGCAGGATCCGCTGGGCCTTCAGGAGGTGCAGGAGACCCTTGCGGGGCTCGTGTCGCCCGACGAAGAGGATGTTGGGCGTGGCATCCTGCCAGCGGGCGATCGGGACCGCGTTGGCATAGCGCGGAACGTCCACGCCGTTGGGGATCACCTTGTAGTCGCCCGGGAAGAACCGGTCGATGAAGTGACGCGCCGCTGCGCTGACCGCGACGCGCCCGTGGAGCCGGGCGGCATGGCCGCGCATGACCCGGCTGCCGAGTTCGTATGATGGCGAGAAGCCGGCGTACGCGTGGAACGTGGCCACGTTGACGCTCGTCGACTCACGCAACAGGAACAGCGAGAGGAATGGCACGAACGGCTCGTGGAAGTGGAGCAGGTCGAACTGCTCATCGGCGAGCATCCGCCTGACCTGGCCGAGATAGCGAGGCGAGAACGTCAGGGTCCCGACGGATCCGTTCGCGCGCACCGAGAAGCCGATGCCCAGACGGATGATGTCGCCCTCGGACGAGCGTTGCGGGCCGTGGCTGGCGGTGATGATCCGGACGTCGTGGCCGGCCAGCCGCAGGTTCTCGTACAGGAACCGGACGTGCTGGGCCACGCCGCCGGCCTCCGGGTAGATGTACGGACAGACGAGACCGATCTTCACGTGGAGCCCCGCTCCCCGGCGTCGTAGCGCGGGGGTCGTCGGCGGCCGCCCGGGTAACCGTGGTCCCGCCCGGTCCCGTCCCTGCGGACGCGGCCGACCGCCTCGTCGCGGGCATCGCGTCCGCGCTTGGCCAACTGGCGGCCAAAGACGCGCAGCTGGCCAGTCGTGCCATGGAACCCACCGCCATGCTCGGTCAGCCCGGCCTCGATGGACCGGCGCAGGTCGGCCGCCGACCGCCCTTCGAACGATGTCCAGCCGGTCCCGATCGCGTCGAGGGCATGGGCGTCGCTATTGCCGATATGGGCCAATCCGTGCTCGTCGGCGAAGCGGACGACCCGACCGTGCCACGGGCGGCCAAGCGTTGTCGGGTTGAACGTCTCGAGGGCGTCTGGCCGGACCGCCGGATCCGCGGCACCCAGGAGCCCGCGGAGCGTCCGAGCCTGGGCGCACAGCGGATAGGGCACCAGCGGGTGGGCGGGGATCGCGAGCGCGCCCTGGTCGTGGATCTCCGCGATCGTCGTGCGCATCGACCGGTACGACTTCACCGGGGAAGTCAGACCAAGGGCCAACAGGTGCCCGCCGAGCGTCGTCACTTCCTCGCCGACGACGACCTCCACGGGCAGGCCAAGGTCCTGGGCGATCGCTCGACCGGCGACGGCGGCATCGATGCGTTCGTGGTCCGTGATCGCGATCACGTCCAGGCCGAGCTGGACGGCCCGCTCCAGGACGCTGGTGACCGACGCGGTCCCGTCGGACGCCACGGTGTGGATGTGCAGATCGGCGCGACCGGCGCGCTCGAGGGACTCTGTCATGCCGCGACCTCCAGGTCCGGCCAGATGGGGAAGAAGACCGCCCACCATTGATCGGGGGCGTCCTCGATGATGCGCTCGAACGACGCGGCGAGTGCGGTCATCGTGGCGGTCACGCGCTCGCGCCGGGTACCTTCGGCGGGGACGTCGACCGGGACCAGCCGTCCGCTGTAGTGGCCGGGGCTGGTCCGTCGCACGCCCATCCCGTAGACCGGCACGCCGCTCTCGACCGCGAGCATGGCCGGGCCCATCGGCAGCATCGCCGGAGCGCCGAACAGCGGGATCGGGATGCCGCCACCGGTCAGGTCGCGGTCGCCGACGAGACCGACCGGTGTCCCGTCCAGCAGCGCATCCTGGAGGACCCGACGGGCTTCGCGCAGACCCACCAGCCGGACGCCACTGACGCCGCGGGTACGCTCGAACCAGGCCTGTAGCCCGGGATCGTCGATCGTCTCCATCGGTGTGACGGTGGCCCCCACGCGGAACGCCAGGAACAGGACCGGCAGTTCCACGGAACCGAAGTGCATCCCGACGAACAGGACCGCCTTGCCGGGCACGACCGCCTCGGCGATGAGCTCGGGCGTATCGAGCGCCAGTCGCTCATCCATCCACGCCCGGGTGACGGCCGGCGTGCGGGCCACCTCCAGGTAGTACCGGGCGTTGTGGCGAAACGCGGAACGGACCAGCCGTTCGAGGGCGCGTGGATCGGCGGCTGCGGCATGGGCGAGGGGCGTGCCGCGACCGTCGGCCGCGAGGGCCTCGCAGACGCGCCGGAGGTTGCGCCTGGCCTGGGCCGCGCGATCGGGCGCCAGGCGATACCACAGGTCGCCGGCGAACTCCGCCAGCCGGAACACGGGACCCTCCGGCAGACGGCACGCCAGCCACGACGCGGACATCAACGCCTGGCCGCGGAGCCGCGGGACGAGACCGCGGCTCATGCCGCCTCGTGGGGACGTTCGGCGACAGGGGCCTGATCGTCCGGATCGCGCCGGAGGTCCGACGCGGGTCCCGGATCGGGGCGCCCCGCCTGCATCGCCCTGGCGCGGCGCTCCAGGTCGGCCGCTTCCTCCGGGGTCGCTGGCCACATCGGCTTGAAGCTGTACCACTCGTGTGGTGCGGGAGCGATCGTCCGGGCCAGCGCGTCGGCGATGCGCTGTGTGGCGAGCTGCAGGTCCGCCGGGCCGTTCGTCGGGACCTCGATCGGATCGGCCCAGCCGATGTGCAACCGGCCATCCGGCTGGCGGGTGGTGATGATCGGCACGATCCGGGAGTCGGTCTTGGCCGCCAGCGTGGCGGGACCGGCCGGGAGGGTCGTCCACGCCCCGAACAGCGTCACCGGGATGCCGTCGCTGCGGTAGCCCCAGTCGACCAGCAGGGCGAGCAATTCCCGTCGGCGCAGGACCCCGAAGATCGCTCGCAGGTTGCGCCACGGGATGATCGTGGCGGACCACTCCTCTCGCTGGCGCTTGAGCAGATCGAACAGCTCCGGGAACGACGAATCGTCGGCGACCGCACTGAGCGGCAGGCCCAGGTGGGCGATCGCCGCCCCGATGGCGTCGTTGCTGCCGATGTGCCCGACCGTGCAGATGATCCCGCCGTTCGGTGCCGATGCGCGCACCTCGGCGACCTCGTCGGCGTCGAGCGGTTCGATGAGCTTGACGACGTCCTCGGTCGGCAGGAACGGCACGCGCATCAATTCCACGAGGTAGTCCCCATAGATCCGGTACGCCCGCAACGCCAGCCGACGCACCCGCGGGTGGTCCGGCGGCAAGCCCAGGACGTGCCCGAAGTTCCGGTTGGACCAGGCCCGCTTCGTCGGCCACAGGAGATACGACGCCTGGGCGCCGAGGCCGATCAGCGCTCCCGCCGGACGAGCTGGCGCGGTGCGCAGGACCCATGCCGTGGCGCGGTAGGCCAGTACGACCGACCGCTCGACGATCCGTGGACTGGCTCCCCCTCGACGGTGCGGCGCCTCCAGTCGGCGCTCGCCGCCGGTCACTGCGCGGCGGCGGCCGCCTTGGCCCTGGATGCCGCGAGCTTGCGGTACGTCCGCTTCTTCGGGGCCTCCGTGCCGACCAGCGTCTCGTCGTCCTCGCCCCGGATGAAGGCTTCCACCCGGTTGAACGCGATGTCGTCGTGGATCTGCTGCGGGGGACTCTTCATGAAGTAGCTCGACGGCGCGACGAGCGTGCCGGACAGGCCACGATCCAGGCCCAGTTTCAGGCAGCGGATGGCATCGGTGATGACGCCGGCGCTGTTCGGGCTGTCCCAGACCTCCAGCTTCATCTCGACGTTGAGCGGGACGTCACCGAACGTGGTGCCTTCCATCCGGATGTAGCACCACTTGCGATCCTTGAGCCACGGCACATGGTCGCTGGGGCCTACATGGATGTCGTCGTCGTCGAGCTCGTAGTCGAGCATGGACGTGACCGCATTCGTCTTCGAGATCTTCTTGGACTCCAGGCGCTCGCGCTCCAGCATGTTCAGGAAGTCCGTGTTGCCCCCGAAGTTCAGCTGGTAGGTTCGGTCCAGGCGGACGCCGCGATCCATGAACAGCCGGGTCAGCACGCGGTGGCTGATGGTGGCACCGACCTGGCTCTTGATGTCGTCGCCGATGACCGGGAGGCCGGCATCGGCGAAGCGCCGCTGCCAGTACGGCTCACGCCCGATGAAGACGGGGATGGCGTTCACGAATGCGACACCGGCCGCCAGGGCCTGCTCGGCGTACCACTTGGTTGCCTCCTCGCTGCCGACCGGCAGGTAGCTGACCATGACGTCGACTTCGCGCTCCTTGAGGATGCCCACGATGTCGGCCGTCTCGCCCGGCGCCTTCTCGATGATCTGGCTGAGGTACTTGCCGAGGCCGTCATGGACCATGCCGCGATCCACGTTGACGCCGAGGTGCTTGACCTGCTGGAAGACGAAGGTGTTGTTCGGCTTCGTGTAGATCGCCTCGGACAGATCCTTGCCGACCTTGTTCTTGTCGATGTCGAAAGCGGCCACGAAGTCGATGTCGTTGACGTGGTAGCCGCCCAGATCGACGTGCATCAGCCCAGGGACGAAGTCGGACGCCTTGGCGTCCTCGTAGTAATAGCGGCCCTGGACCAGGCTGCTGGCGCACTTCCCGACGCCCACGATGGCGACCCGGATCTTGACGTCGCCGCGCCGCCCGCACCCACCCCAGGTGTAGCCCGGGGTGTTGCCGCTCTTGCCGTAGTTCATGCTCACGA
>JBKJXL010000184.1:0-5335 GCA_046716225.1 Candidatus Limnocylindrales bacterium
CCGGACGGCCGCTTCGATCTGCTCGCGGCGGCGACCGGCCGCTTCGCCATCGAATCGGTCGATACGATCAAAGCGCCGTACCTGGTGGCCGACGTGACGCCGCTCGATGACGATGTCGGCGACGAGCCACGTGCCGAGCGGCTGTCGGCTGCGGCGATCCGTCGCTTCGTGCGGTATCTGGAGCTGATGCGCGCTCGCGACGGGGAGACGACCGAGGTCCTCGACATCCAGGTCGAACTCGAGGCGCCCGACGACGACACCGACGCCTCCCTCGCGACGGACGACGATGGACCTGCCGAGGATGTCGTCTCGGGCGAGGACGACGTGGCCACCGAACTCACGATCCCGGACGACCCGACCGTCCTGTCGTACCTGCTGTCGGGCATCGTCCAGGTGGAACTCCCCAGGCGCCAGCGCCTGCTGGAGGCCGAGACCACAGAGGATCGTCTCGAGGAGCTTGTCGGGCTGCTGGACCGGGAAGTGCTCCTCCTCGGCGAGCGGCTGCGACACTTCGCGCCGGATCCGCGCACCCTCGCCGGTCCCGTCCGGAGCTGATCAGCCTGCGCCGACCGCGGCCAGGTCCTCCGGTGACGCCCCGAACGCCCACACATCGATGTCGTCGGCCACGGCGAAGCCCATCGATTCGTACATCGGGCGGCCGGCGGGGCTCGCCCAGAAGGCGACGTGATCGGCGTCGGTGCCGCCCCACGTCCACGCCTCGGCCAGGGCGTTCGCGAAGACCGCCCGGCCGGCGCCACGTCGGCGGTGGCGCGGCGGGGTCACCATGTCGAAGACACTCAGGGTCCGACCGACACGGGTCACGTAGGCACAACTCACACGGTCAGCGCCGTCCCAGGCGACCCAACCACCCACGTCCGGCCGATCCAGCAGGGCCGGTCCCCACATCGCCGCGACGAGGTCCGGGTCGTAGTCGTGGGCTTCGATCAGCACCCGGAGGGCGCCCACTCTGTCGTCATCGGAGCGGATGCGGCGGACCTGGAACGCACTAGGGCCGACAGGCGGGGGTTCGTGCGCGATGAACAAGGCTTCGCGCTGGTTCAGGGCCTCGAAGCCCCCGGCGCCCAGGGCGCTCGAGACATCGTCCTCGACCGTGGACGACACCCCGAGCAGGCACGGCACGTCCGCCGCGTGGACGATGCCGACGATGTCGTGCGCCGCTCGACGGTCGCCGTCACCGAAGATGGCGGCCTGGTTCAGGTCGACGTGCGGGGCTCCAGAGATCACGACGAACGAGACATCGGAGCGGGTCACGGCGGGCGCCGGTCCAGTCGCCAACATCGCCTCGGCGTGCCGGCCGTATGTTCGCCAGACTCCGGGGACGTCGAGCGAGTGGGTCACGGTCGCAGGATACCGCCCGCCAGTCTCGTACAGCCGGAGGTCGAGGTCCGCCTGGCAGACTTTCCTGCTGCTACTCGCTGAAGCGCTCTTCCTTCCAGGGATCCGCGTCGTTGTTGTAGCCGTACCGCTCCCAGAAGCCGAGCTGGTCGTGATCGAGGAATTCGAGTCCGCGGATCCACTTGCTGCTCTTCCAGAAGTACTTCTTCGGGATGAGCAGGCGCAGCGGGTAGCCGTGTTCGAGCTCCAGCGGCTCGCCGCCAAACGTGTCGGCCAGGAGGACGTCGTCATCGTCGAGCACGGACAGCGGCGTGTTCGCGGTGTAGCCCTGCTCAGCGTGTGACACCGCGTGGGTCGCGCTCGTTCGGACGCCGGCCAGCTCCAGGATGGTCTGGATGGGCACGCCTTCCCAGGTCGTATCCAGCTTGGACCAGCGCGTCACGCAGTGGATGTCGGTGTGAACCGTCTTGCGCGGCAGGTCCTTGAACTGCGTCCACGTCAGCGTGAACGGCGAGTCGACCTCACCGAACACCTTGAAGTCCCATGTGGCCAGATCCGTGTGCGGGACGGACCCGTAGTGCAGGACGGGGAACTTGTCGGTCTTGTATTGGCCGGGCGGGATGCGCTCGGCGATGGCCGGGTCGGCGGTCTTGCTGCCGAAGAGTCGCTCGTACATGGGGTCCTCGAGTGCTGGGAGGCTGCCGCCATGGTCCCACATCGACGATGACGACTCCATGACCCGCCCCTGACAGATGGTGTCGTGGTCCGCGACGCACGCTGCGGTACGCTTCCGCGGTGGATCCCCTGACGGCCACGCCGGATCCGGCTGCCGAACCCTCCGACGCGCGCGTGATCATCGTCATGCCCGCCTACAACGCGGCCAGGACGCTCGAGCGCACGTACGCGGACATCCCCCACGATCTGGTCCACAAGATCATCCTCGTGGACGACGTCTCGAAGGACGAGACGGTCGGGATCGCCCGCCATCTTGGCCTCGATGTCATCATCCATGCCCAGAACCGTGGCTACGGCGGCAACCAGAAGACGTGCTACGACGCGGCCCTCGAGGCGGGCGCACAGGTCGTGGTGATGCTCCACCCGGACTACCAGTACGACGCGACCCGCATCCCGGACCTCGTCGCGCCCATCCTGGCCGGCGAACGCGACCTGATGCTGGGCAGCCGCTTCCTGGGCGACCCGTTGGCGGGCGGGATGCCCCGTTGGAAGTACGCCGCGAACCGGTTCCTGACCGGGGTGGAGAACCTGGCCTTCGGGCTCCATCTGTCCGAGTACCACACGGGCCTGCGGGCGTACAGCCGCGACCTGCTCGAGACGATCCCGTACGCCCACAACAGCGACGACTTCGTCTTCGACCAGGAGCTCATCGCCCAGGTCGTGGCCGCCGGGATGCGCCACCGGGTCGGCGAGATCGGCGTCCCTACCCGGTACTTCGAAGAAGCCAGTTCCGTCGGGTTCAAGCGGTCCGTGGTGTACGGCCTGTCCACCCTGCGCGTCGTGTTGCGCTACCTGCTGCACCGCACCAGCCTGCGGCCGTCCCACAAGCTCCGGGCGCGTCGCCCGGTCGAGTGAGATCCACGGGATGACATTCAGCCGGCGTGCCATCGCACGCGCGGTGCTTGGGATCGGCATCAGCATCGTCGCCGGGTGGCTTGTGCTGCGATCGGTCGACCTGGCGTCGGCGGCGGACGTTCTGCGAACGGCGAGTCCTGGGTGGATCGCGGTGATGGCCGTCACGTGTCTCACCGACATCGCGTCGCGCGGGGCTCGCTGGCGCATCCTGCTGGCCCCGATCGCCTCGATCCCGTACCGGCGTGTCCTCGGCTACACGTACATCGGGTACCTGGCCAACAACGTCCTGCCGGCTCGCCTCGGTGAACTGGTCCGCAGCCACTCGCTCGGCGAGAAGGAGGGTGTCGCCCGGACCACGGTCCTCGGCACGGTCGTCGTGGAGCGGGTCGTCGATACGGTCATGGTCGTCGCGATCGCCGCGGTGTCGGTGCTGGTCCTGAGCATCCGGGGCGTGATGACCAGCGCGGTGCTGCTAGGCCTCGTGTTCGCGGCGTTGCTCGTCGTGGGGGTCGGGCTCGGCATCGCGGCCCACCGGCTGCCTGGCGCGGATCGCCTCGCCGCGTACATCGAACGCTGGCCACGGCTCATCGCCCTCGGACGGATGCTGCGCGACGGCCTCGCGGTCGTGGCCCACCCGCGCACCCTCCTTGGCGCCGTCGCATTCAGCGTCGTGGCGTGGTCTGCCTCGATCGGCACGTTCCTGGCCGCTGGACAGGCGGTCGGCATCGAACTGACCGTCGCCCAGGGCGCGCTCCTCGCGAGCGGCGTGGCGCTTGCCACGATCGTGCCCTCCGGGCCAGGGTATCTGGGCACGTTCGAACTGACCGCGGTCGGCATCTGCTCGCTGTTCGGCATCGCGCCGGACCCCGCCTTCGCGATGGCCCTGCTCGTCCACGTGATGATCCTGACGGTCACCTCCATCGGTGGCGTGGTGGCCTGGCTGGGGCTGCGCGGCCGTACGCCCGCGTCGATCGACGCCGCCACCCCGACGGTCGACGCCTCGACTGACGCCTCGCCCGGCTGACCAGCACCCGGGGGGGGAGCCGACGCCGGCGGTCAGGCCCACGTCGTCTTGAGGACGACGGATCCTGCGTGAGGTGCACCCGACCGGTGGAAGCGGGTCGAACACGTGCCCGCGGCGGGTGTTCCGTCGCGCCGACGACGACGAAGGCGGAGCTGCGGGCGTGTGCCGCGCGGTGGGCAGCACGTACAGCGCGTTTCGTCGACGCTGGCGCGACGACCGATCCGAGGAGGACACGGGCACCCCGGTGCGGTCGTACCCTGACGTGATGACCTTCGAGCACGTCTTCGAGCCCCTGACCATCCGCGGCCACACGCTACGAAGCCGGATCAACTTCGGCGCACACACCGCCAACATGGCCGAGGACGGTCTGCCGGGCGACCGGCACGTCGCGTACTACCGTGAACGTGCGCTCGGTGGGTCCGGCATGATCGTCGTGGAGCCTGTTCCCGTGCATCGGACAGCGGTCCTCACGCGCGGCAACTTCCGCCACGACGATGACGCGATCGTCCCGGCATTCCGCCGACTGACCGATGCCTGCCGCGAGGCCGGACCCGGCGTGGTCATGATCCAGCAGCTGTATCACGTCGGCCAGCATGGCGACGCCGACAACTCGTTCCAGCCCAACTGGTCGCCGTCCGGTTTGCCGTCCTACCACGACGCCGACGGCAGCCATGCGATGTCGGTCGCGGAGATCGAGGAGGCCATCGCGGGGTTCGTCGCGGCCGCGGACCGAGCTCGCCAGGCGGGCTTCGATGGCATCGAGGTGTTTGCCGCCTATCACGCCCTGGTCGACCAGTTCTGGACGCCGTGGTCAAACCGACGATCGGACGAATGGGGCGCCACGCCCGAGGATCGGATGCGCTTCTCCTCCCGGATCCTGGGTGGGATCCGGGCGGCCTGCGGCGAGGACTTCATTCTGGGTCTTGCGGTCAGTGTGGACCCGGAGTCGGAGGCGTCGCTGTCGCTGGACGCGGTCGCAGAGATCGTCGCGTGGCACGACGAGCGACGCCTCATGGACTACGTGACGTGTGGCACGGGCTCCTACTTCGCCTTCGAGAAGGTGATGCCCACGTCGCTCTATCCGCCGCGACTGGGTGCGCCGTTCGCGGCTCGGCTCAAGGAGGTCGTCCGCCACGCGGTCGTCCAGGCCGAGAGCCACATCCGCACGCCCGAGGCTGCCGAGGCCGTCATCGCGGCCGCGCAGGCCGACATGGTCAGCATCGTTCGCGGGCAGATCGCGGACCCACACCTGGTCGCGAAGGCGAGGGCGGGACATCCCGAGGACGTTCGGCCATGCATCTCGTGCAACCAGCTGTGTTGGGGCCGGCGCTCGCGCGACTACTGGATCTCGTGCCTGGTGAATCC
>JBKJXL010000185.1:0-4662 GCA_046716225.1 Candidatus Limnocylindrales bacterium
GCCTACGACGACCTGGTCGCGGCCGGCTGATCGGACGATGCCGTACGGTCCCCATACCGCCAGCGACCCCGAGCGGATGCTCGCGGCCATCGGCCTGACGAGTGTCGGCGACCTTTTCGAAGACATCCCCGTCGCGCTCCGGGCCTCCGTCCTGGACCTGCCCCCACCGGAACCTGAACTCGAGCTGGCCGCTCGACTGGAGGGCCTGGCCGGACGGAACATGACGGACCTCGCGTCGTTCCTTGGCGCCGGCGTCTATCGGCACTGGACGCCCCATGTCGTGGACCAGCTGCTGCTGCGCGGAGAGTGGTACACCGCCTACACGCCCTACCAGCCGGAGGTCAGCCAGGGGACCCTCCAGAGCATCTATGAGTATCAGTCGTTGATGGCCGAGCTGGTGGGCCTCGACGTCGTGTCCGCCTCGCACTACGACGGCGCCGCCGCGACCGCAGAAGCCGCGCTCATGACCTGCCGTGCGACGCGACGCGATCGGGTCCTCGTCTCACGCGGCGTCCATCCGCACTACCGGCAGACGCAGGCCACGTACCTTGCGGGCGGCCTCATCCTCGAGGAGGTCCCGTTGGTCGCGGACGGCGCTGCCGCCGGGACGACGGACCTGACGATCCTCGAGCGGATGCTCGAGGACGCGGATCGGCCGGTCGCCGGCGTGATCGCGGCGCAGCCGGACTTCCTGGGCCTGCTGGAGCCGATGCCGCGGATCGCCGAGCTGGCGCATGCCGCCGGAGCCCTGGTCGTCGCGGGCGTGGCCCCGGGCAGCCTCGCCGTGCTCGCACCGCCCGGCGCCTACGGGGCGGACATCGCCGCCGGGGAGGGCCAGCCGCTCGGGATCGCCCCGCAGTACGGGGGTCCATACTTGGGCATCCTGGCCTGCACAGAGGGGCTCATCCGCCAGATCCCGGGCCGACTGGTCGGCATGACCACGGATCTTGACGGTCAGCGCGCGTTCGTGATGACGATGCGCGCCCGCGAGCAGGACATCCGGCGGGACAAGGCGGCCAGCAACATCTGCACGAATCAGGCGCTCCTGGCACTTGCCGCGTCGATCTATCTCGCGACGATCGGACCGCACGGCCTGCGCGACGTGGCGGCGCTGGGTGCAGCCCGGGCGACCGAGCTGGAACAGGCCCTCGCGGCCGCGGGTGCGCCACGGCTCCATCCGGGCCCGTATCTCAACGAGTTCGCGATCCGCGTCCCGGATGCTGCCGCGGTCCATGCGCGCCTGCTGAATCGGGGCGTCCTCGCCGGCCTGGTCCTGGCCGACGCCGTGCCCGATGACCCGACGCTGGGCGACGGCCTGCTCGTCTGTGCGACCGAGGTCACGACGTCCGACGATATCGCGACGTTTGCCGCGGCCCTGGCCGACGAACTGGCCGGTGTCGCGGCCGTCACCCAGGCCGCGACTCGATGAGCGTCACGGGTCCGCGCCTGCAGCCGACCATCTTCGAGCGCGGCAAGCCAGGCCGGGGTGGTGGCAAGATCCCGCACCCGCAGGCCGATGCCCTGGACCGCGTGCCGGCCGAAGCGCGACGCGCGACGCCGCCGGCCCTGCCGGAGATGAACGAGCCGGACGTCGTGCGCCATTACGTCAACCTGTCCCAGCTCAACTTCGCCGTCGATACCGGGTTCTATCACCTTGGCTCATGCACGATGAAGTTCAACCCCAAGCTCAACGAGTGGGCGGCGCGACTGCCGGGCTTCGCGGACCTCCACCCGCTGGCGCCCGATGCGGCGGCCCAGGGCACGCTCCAGTTGCTGTGGGAGCTGGAGGAGGCCCTGGTGGCGATCTCGGGGATGCGCGCGGTCACCCTCCAGCCGGCGGCGGGGGCCCAGGGCGAGCTGACCGGGATCCTCATGATCCGCGCCTACCATCGCGAGCGGGGCGACACGCAGCGGAACGAGGTCCTCGTTCCCGACAGCTCGCACGGGACGAACCCGGCGACCGCCTCCATGGCCGGGTACCGCACCATCACGGTCCCATCGGCGCCAGACGGCGGCGTGGACGTCGAGGCGTTCCGATCGGCCCTCGGGCCGCGCACGGCCGCCGTGATGATCACCAATCCGTCCACCCTTGGCCTGTTCGAGGCGCGTATCGGCGAGCTCCTGGAGGCGGTCCACCAGGCGGGCGCGCTCGCCTACATGGACGGCGCCAACCTCAACGCGATCCTCGGCCGGTTCAAGCCAGGCGACGCCGGCTTCGATGTCATGCACTTTAACGTCCACAAGACGTTCAGTACTCCGCACGGCGGCGGTGGTCCGGGAGCCGGTCCCGTTGGGGTGGGGGAGCGCCTGCTCCCGTATCTGCCGGCCCCGCGCGTGCTCAAGGAGATCGACGGGACGTACCGGCTGGAACGCCACGGTGAGCGACCCAGCTCGATCGGACGACTGCGCAGCTTCGTCGGCAATACCGGGGTGCTTGTCCGGGCGTACGCGTACATCCGGGCACACGGCGCGTCAGGGCTGCGCGAGGTCAGCGACGACGCCGTCCTGGCGGCGAACTATCTGAAGGAGCGACTGCGCGACACGTTCGACGTCCCGTACGCCAGGCACTGCAAGCACGAATTCGTCGCCTCGGCGTCCACCATCAAGCACGAGACGGGCGTCCGGACGCTGGACATCGCCAAGCGCCTGATCGACTTCGGCTTCCATCCGCCCACCATCTACTTCCCGTTGATCGTGGACGAGGGGATGCTCATCGAGCCGACCGAGACCGAGTCGATCGAGACCCTTGACGCCTTCGCGGACACACTCATCGCGATCGCCGCCGAGGCATACCGCGAACCCGACCTGGTCACGAGCGCTCCGCATTCGGCCCCGGTGAGACGCCTCGACGAGGCCAGCGCCGCGCGGCGACCGAACCTTCGCTGGCGGCCGATGGCCGGCGCGGAGACACCCTGCCCGGACTGAGCCGGACGCGGCCGGCCGGACGGGCCTCGGCCGCACGATGGACCGCCACACGAACGTTCGTTAGGTTCGGGTTGACAGTCCATCGAACCCTGTGGATAGTACCGGCAGCGCGCCGACCGGGGCCGTGCTGTATCGCTGCTCGCCCATGCGCCGTTTCGAGCGGGAGGCTCGACCAGGTGAAGGACGGGATGGCGTCGGATCGGCAACCGGGCCGGCTCGGACCACGGGATCTACGGGGCATACCCCCATCGGAGGACAGTTGATGCACAAGAGACTCCTCGGCATCCTGGGCATCGTCGCGATCGTCGCGACGGCCTGTGGCGGTGCCACTCCCAGCTCCGCGCCAGGCAGTGCGGGCGCCTCGACGCCGCCGGCTTCGGGCGGGGCTACAGGCGATCAGACCCTGACCTACCCGATCGATGCCGATCTCTCGGGTGGCTTGACGAATGCAGCGGACAACGTCCCGGCCGCCGAGGCCAACATCTGGGTGTACGACGCGCTGTACGGCTACGACCAGGGGTTGGTGCCGGTCCCCGCCCTCGCGGCGGAGCTGGCGACGGTCAGCCCGGACAGCCTCACCTGGACGGTGAAGCTCAAGCCCGGCGTCAAGTTCCACGACGGTTCCGATATGACTGCGGACGACGTCGTGCAGTCCTGGCAGCTCGCCATCAGCCCCAACTGCACGTACAACCCGGCTGCTTGCCTGAACTCCCAGGTCGCGAAGGTCGAGAAGATCGACGAAGCAACAATCGCCATCACGACGCTGGAGCCGCTGGCGACCATGGCGACGACGTACCTGCCTGGGATAGGCATCGAAAACAAGGACGTCGTCGACGCAGCGTACGGGCGCTATACCGAGGCGACCAAGGCCGTCACCCCGGCCGAGATCACGGCCTTCCTCGACAAGGTCGCGGCCGAAGAGAAGACCCCGACCGGCCCGCCCGCCGAGGGCGAGACGGCTCCCACGGTCAACTACACCCAGTTCACCGTCGAGGCCGAGGCGCTCCTGGCCAAGGCCGGCCAGCCGACCGCCGACAAGGCCGTCTACACGGCCGAAGGCGTTCTCGACGAGGCCGGTTACACGCAGGACAACATCGCCCGGATCAAGGCGATCCAGACCACCCAGACCGCCGGCGCGACGGACGCGCTCGCGGCCGCGTACAAGTTCCTAGACATCCAGACCAAGCCACTCGGCCTGGGCACCGGCCCGTTCAAGTTCGTGGAGTACCGGACGGGCGAGTCGATCGAGCTCGCCAACAACCCGGACTACTTCGGCGGCGCCTCCGAGATCTCCAAGATCTTCATCCCGATCATCAAGGACGACATCGCTGGCGGACAGGCCCTGGTCGCCGGCCAGGTCGACTGGAAGTACTCGATCGAGGGCGGCACCTACGACCAGATCAAGACCGACCCGGGCTTGAAGTTCGCGGAGTACGCGGACTTCGGCTTCTTCGGCCTCTACTTCAACCAGCACGAGGGCGCGCTGTTCGCGGACAAGAACCTTCGCCAGGCGGTCTCGTACTGCATGGACAAGGAAGCCACTGCGAACGCCGCGACCACGGGCTACGGCGTCGCGATCTACAGCGAGATCCCGCCGGCTTCGTGGGCCTACCCGACCGAGGGCCTGAACACGTATCCGATGGATCCGGCCAAGTCGAAGTCGCTGATCGAGTCCTCCGGCTGGACGCTGGGTTCTGATGGGATCTACGAGAAGGACGGCAAGAAGCTGTCCACGGC
>JBKJXL010000186.1:0-2637 GCA_046716225.1 Candidatus Limnocylindrales bacterium
GAACTGGCGCGGGTGCTGGCTGTTCAACTGCATCGCGGCCAGACGATCGACGAATTCGGCCAGGACCGCGCCCGACGTCGACGGATCGGCCGGCGCCGTGGCCGGACCACCGCGATCGCCGAAGAACGCGCGCCGGGCCGCTTCATAGCCGGAGGGCGCGCCCATCGCTCGCGCCGTCGCCTGCTCGAAGATGAAGTCGAGCGCCGCCGCCCACGTTTCGTGACCCAGCGTCTCCATGGCGTCGCGGGCATGGGTCGCGTCGCGATAGCCGACCAGGCTGGGCTCCGGATGCCACGCGAATCGTTCGAGGAAGGCCTCCGCATCGTGGTCGAGTGTCGGCGCCGGCGGGTCGGGCTGGTCGGCTTCGTCGGGGATGGGCATCGGCCGATGGTAGCGGGGTGCGCGGTCCCGTATCGTTGCCGCCATGACCGACGACGCGGCGCGTGCGTGGCTTGACGACCGCCTGCGGGACCTTGGTGTCCCGTACGAGCTCTTCCCGTGCGATCCGGCCCTCGCGGACACCGCCGCGTTCTGTGCCGCGTACGGCTTCTCACCCCACGAGTCAGCGAACACGATCGTCGTCATCGGTAAGTCGGACCCGCCGCGCTACGCGGCGTGCGTCACCCTCGCCCCGAACCGCCTGGACGTCAATCGGACCGTGCGTGACCGGCTCGGGACGCGCAAGGCGTCGTTCGCCCCGGCGGAGGTCACCGCCGAGTTGACCGGGATGCAGATCGGCGGCGTGACGGTGTTCGGGCTGCCGGCCACGATGCCCATCCTGGTGGACGAGCGGGTCATGGCGTGCGACCGGATCGTGCTGGGTGGTGGCTCGCGATCGTGGAAGGTCATCGTGTCGCCGTCGATCCTGCTCCGGCTGCCGAACTCGGAGGTGGTCGCGGGCCTCGCGAACGAGCCGTCGCCGGCCGCCCCTCCCGTGGCGTCGCCCGAAGTCCCGTAGCATTGGCGGCTGTGACCGACAGCCGACCCGATCCCGAGCCGAGCCCCGAGCCGACTCCCGACACGAAGGTGGACCCGATAGCTGACCCGAAGGCCGACCCGACCCCGCCACGTCCGCCGCGACCGACCGGGCCGGTCCAGTACAAGGGCGACGACCTGGCCTCCGAGCGCGGGCCCGGCCTTGGCTGCTTCCGATCCCAGCTCGTCGTGCTGGTGTTCCTCATCGTCCTGACGCCACTCAGCGTGGTCTGGCAGTGGCCGCCCGGGGTGAGCGCGGTCCTCCTGTTCGTCGTGATCGGCCTGCTGCTCATCACCGGCCAGACGATCATCTTCCTGCTGCGGCTGGTCGCCGCCGATCGCCGCGGTCGTCGCCGCCCGCTGGCGAGTGGCACGAAGACGGTCGGCGAGTTGGAGGACGAGGCCCGTACCGAGTCGGCGTCTTCTTCCGAGCTCGCGCCGGGATCCGAGCCACCTACCGAGGCGAGCCTCATTTCCGAGCCACCTACCGCCGCGAGCCCCGGCCCCGAGCCGGCCCCGACTGACATATTCCCACCGAGTGAGCGTTAGGCACGGGATGGCGGCCCGACGCCACGATCCGTCCGGCCTGCCACGCTCAGGACGCGTGGCTCGGCTCGCCGAAACCGACTCGAATAGGCCTCACGGCTGCCGAACGACCACCACCTGAGAATCTGTCCAAGGATCGACCGCTCGGCTGTCAGATCCTCACCTGGCGAGACTCTGGCCAGCGGGCGAGAGTCTGCCAGGCGGCCCGGCCTGGCGGCCATGCGGCCAGGCGGCCCGGAGACTGCTCGGAGGCTGGTCTCGCGCCACCGCGACCGCGTACGACCGCGGCCCGCCTCAGCCCGCGAAGCCGCACTCGGGCGGAAGCCCGTGCGACAATAGGCGCCGGGTCGCTCGGAGCGACCGCTCACCGCTCGGAGGATCCTGCACGGTGCCGGTGCTCGCGACCTACTTCAGCGTCCGCCGCGGCCGAGACCCGTTCTTCAAGTTCTTCATGCGCACCATCTTCCCGAAGCAGGTGAAGGACTACGAGGAGCAGTTCGGCATCCGCTTCATCGGCTGGTACAACGTCGCCCACGGCTGGGACTTCGACAACGTCATCCTCCTGGACCTGCCGGACTACGCCACACTGGACAAGCTCGAAGCGGACGAAGCCACGCGAGCGCTCGGGCATCGCGCCGGCGAGTGGATCTTCGAACGCCATCACTCCATGTTCCTGCGCGAACGGATGGGACCCGATCTCGAGTACCACCCGTAGACTCTTCCCCGACAGCAACGGAGGCGACCTCATGGACAGCCACAACGACCTGCTCGGGGAGCTCGCGGGCGACGCCGCCCTGGAGCGTTCCGACTTCCTGGTCCAGTCCACCGAACAACTGCGCAAGTTCCTCGATCGGCACCGCGAACGCATCGCGACGATCGGTGGTCTGACCCTCATCGACGAGGAGCCCGACTACCTCTCGATCGCCCCGGACCTCACGTTCCGGAGCCGCAGCCGCTTCCTGGACGACCTGACCGGCGAGTGGGTCAGCGAGACCGAGGTCATCGAATCCGCCTCCGAGCTCGTGGAGCTCTACAACCCGGCCGACATCTACGCGGCGTTCGGTGAGGCCGCCCGCGAGGCAGCCGGCATGAGCCCGGAACCGACCGCCAGTGGTG
>JBKJXL010000187.1:0-20058 GCA_046716225.1 Candidatus Limnocylindrales bacterium
CCGAGGAAGATCCCGACCTGGATGAGGCCCTCCACGACCGGCTGTGCCCAGCCCTGATCGGAATCGGACGTCGCCACGCTGGAGATGAACAGCGGCAACAGTGAGAACACGGCGATCGCGACACCGAACATGACCACCAGCATCACGACGACGGAGCCCTTGCCAAGCTGCACGTCCTCTTCCTCGCCCTGGACATTGGCGCTACGGACGAGCCAGCGCGTCCCTACGACCAAGGTCTCGTACAGGACGACGAGACCGCGCACGAACGGCCACTTCGACGCCGGGTGTCCGTGCATCCCCGAGTCGAGGCGCTCGGTGGCGAATACGATGCGACCGTCTGGGTGGCGGAGGGCGACGGCGATCGTATCGCGACCGCGCATCAGCACGCCCTCGATGAGGGCCTGGCCGCCGTAGGCAAATCTGGGCATGTCGCGAAGTCTACCCGCGCCGGCGGGATAGGCCCGGGAATCGGAACCGCGGGCTCGTCGGGCCCGCCGCACGGATCCGCGAAGGTCGAGTCGCGCTACGCGGACTCCTGCGATCGCGGCGGTTCGCGCACACCCGCCACGTGACTACCAATGCCTGGTCGAGGCGCACGATGGTCCGTTTCAGTCGTGTGGTGACTCCGCGCGGTTGGACGCGGACGCCCGATCTCACGACCCCGACATCGCGGTCACGACACGGGTATCTGCGACTTTGGATGGTGGCAGACGACTCCGCGGCCGCTTACGTCCGAGGACGACAGATCAGGTTCGGACCTGGCGCTCCAGGCGCTTGGTGAAGCGCTCGACCTGGCCGGCCGTGTCGATGATCGTCTGCTTGCCGGTGAAGAACGGGTGGCAGTTGCCGCAGACGTCGACCCGGAGTTCGGCACGCGTGGAGCCGACCGTCCAGTCACGGCCACACGAGCCGCAGTGGACCTTGGCGTCCTCGTAGTACTTGGGATGGATGTCGGGCTTCACGGGTCTCTACTCCTCGAACGCCGTCCGTCCCGGGTCTGTGCCCAGCCGGTGGTCGTCGACTATCTCCGGGTCAGGCGCCTGCGGCGACCGGCTCCGGCGCGTCCGTGGCAACGACGCGGATGCGCTTCTTGGTCTTGGTGGCGTGCTCGAACTTCACCTTGCCAGTGACGGTCGCGAACACCGTGTAATCCCTGCCGAGCCCGGTCCCGGGACCGGATAGGAAGGTCATCCCGCGCTGGCGGACGATGATCGAGCCCGCGCTGACGGTCTGGCCGTCACCGGCCTTGACGCCGAGTCGCTGGCCGACGCTGTCGCGGCCGTTCTTGACGCTGCCGCCTGCCTTCTTGTGTGCCATCGGGGTCTTACTCGTCCTTCTTGGTGGCGCGGGTGGACTTCTTCGCCGGGGCATCAGCCTTGGCATCCGTCGGGGCATCAGCGGCCGACGCCGCTTTCGCCTTGGTGGTCGTCTTCTTGGGAGCGGCGGCCTTGGCCAGAGCGGCGGCCTTGGCCGGAGCGGCTGCTGACTTGGCCGCAGCCTTGGCGGCCGGAGCCTTGGTGACGGTCTTCTTCGGTGCGGCGGCCTTGGCCGGCTTATCGGCCGTCGCCGCTTCCGCGCTCACGGCCAGCCTGGCGGCGCGCTCGGCATCCTTGGCGGCCTGGGCGGCAGCGGCTTCCTCAAGGCGGCCGCGCTCCGTCTTGGCGGCATCCGCGGCCTTCTTCGAGTCAGCTGCGGCGCTCTTTCCGGCCAGCACGATGTCGCTGATGCGCAGGACCGTCAATTCCTGGCGATGTCCCTTCTTGACCCGGCTGCGCGCCTTCGGTCGGTACTTGAACGAGATGGGCTTGGGGCCGCGGATCTGGCTGACGACCTCGGCGCTGACCTGCGCGTCGGTGACGACCGGCTGGCCGATGCTCGCCTGGTCGCCGTCGGCGACGAGGAGCACGCGGTCCAGGGTGATCGTCTTGCCGGGTTCGACGTCGAGGAGCTCGACCTCCAGCTGCGTGCCGACTTCGACGCGATACTGCTTCCCACCGGTCTCGATGACTGCGTACATGGATCCTCAGGGTGGTTCGGTTCAATGGCCCGGGCGCGAAGGTTCGCGACGGCGGACATGGCGATGCGCTCGACCGGGCCGAGGCGCGAACGCGTAGTGTACGTCCACGCTTGAGCACGGTCAATCGGGGCGCCGGTTCATGTGAACGGCCAGCGACTCTGTCACCCATAAGCGGCCAGCGACTTTGTCACCCCTGGACCGAACCCGGCGCTCGTCAGCCCAGCTCGTCCATCAGGAGGAGGCGCTGGCGCACGATGTGCTCGATCGTGACTGGCACCCGCAGCTCGTCGCCGAGCGCGTTGACCACCTCCTCGGGCCGTCCCGTCCCGAGCTCCGGATGGATCCGCGTGATGACCCGGACCACGACCGGCGGGCCAGGTCCCTCGACAGCGACATCCACCAGCAACGGGCGCAGGTCGTAGCGGACCGTGCTGTCGCCCTTGGCGCGTTCCCGTTGGAGAGATCGCGCCGCGAGGATGACGCGGGCCGCCTCCCCCACGTCGGCGCCGGTGGCCGGACCGCCAAGCGTGACTCGATAGTCAGCGGCGACCACGCGACCGGCGAGTGGCGGGCCGCCGAGCCAGACATCCGCAAGGTCCACCAAGGTCCAGCCGGCCGGAAGATGTGGACCCAGCGCGTCACGGACCTGCCAGGCGGCCAGGCGTTCCACGAGGACGACGTCCATCAACTCGCCTTCGGCCTCCATCCCGACGCTCAACGGCGCCCCGAACGCGACCCGCAACCTTGGCTTGGCCGGGTCGCCGACCGCGACCGGCAGACCGCTGGCGACGATCGCCGAATCCCATGCGGCGAACAGGTCGCGTTGGGAGAGTGGCGGGGCGTCAGCGCTGCGTCTGACGGTCAGCCGCCAACGCTGACGGGGCTCGGGCACGGGGGCTGGGCGGGAGTCCACGTCTGGTAGTCTGCGGCACGATGAACGAGCCCGCCCCACCCGGACCGGCCGCCCCGCAGGGCACCGGCGCGGCAGGACTCCCGCCGCCGCCGTTCATCCGACCTCACATCCCCGGCCAGGCTCCCGCATTCGCGCCCCTGTCGCCTCGCGTCGCCCTCCTGGTCGTGGCCGGACTCGTCCTCGGCCTGCTGCTGTGGATGGCCCGCGATGCCGTCCGGCCGTTCGTCGTCGGCCTGCTGTTCGTATACCTGCTGGACCCGCTCGTGAGGCGGCTCGCCGCGACCGGCCTGCGTCGGAGCCTGGCGATCCTCGTGGTCTACGTCGGGGCCATCGGCGCCCTGATCGCGTTCCTGTGGGTGACCGTGGGACCGCTGATCGATGAGCTGCTTCGATTCATCGCCGACTTCCCGGCGCTCGCGGAGCAGTTGAGCGTCCAGCTCCAGAAGCTGTACGACCTCTACTCGCACCTGGAGCTGCCGGCTGCGCTGCGCGAGTGGATCCACCAGATCATCGTCGGCATCGGTAGCCGTGGCGGTGGCGGCGGGGTTCCGCTCGACCTGTCGTGGGTCCTGCCGATCGTGAGCGGCGCCGGCAGCCTCATCGGAGCCACGTTCGCCTACCTGATCCTGCCCGTGTTCGTGTTCTACCTTCTCAAGGATCGGGTCGCCCTGACGGCCTCCTTCGACCGTTCCCTGCCGAACGCCTGGCGGTTCGATGTCTGGGCCGTCATCCGCTCGGTCGAGCGCGTGTTCGGCCAGTGGGTGCGTGGCCAGCTCATCCTCGGCTTCGCGGTCGGGATCTTCACGTACGTCGGGTTGATGATCCTGAGCCAGCTCGTCGATCCGGTCTTCGGCCGGTACGCGGTCCTGCTCTCGATCATCGCGGGCGTGCTGGAGCTCGTCCCGATCATCGGTCCGATCATCGCGGCCGTCCCGACGGTCCTGCTCGCGGCCACCGTGGGACCGGTCCCGGTCGCTTCCGCGCTCGCCCTGTACCTGCTCGTCCAGCAGGTCGAGAACAACCTGCTCGTGCCCAAGATCCAGGGCGACGCCGTCGAGCTCCACCCGGCGGTCGTCATGGCCGCGATCATCATCGGTGGCTCGCTGGCGGGCCTGCTCGGCGCCATCCTCGCACTGCCGGTCACGGCGGCCGGCCGCGACGTCGTGCGGTACCTGTTCCGCCGCATGAGCCCGGACGATCCTGGACCGCTCGCCGAGACCGTCTCGAGGCTCGGGCCGATGCCGCCCGGGCGGTCGAGTGACTGACCCGGGCGACCCGTACAAGGTGCTCCAGGTGGACCCGGAGGCCGAAGACGAGGTCATCCAGGCGGCGTACCGTCGCCTGGCGCGCAAGTACCACCCCGATGTGGCGCCGGGACCCGAAGCCGAGGCCCGGATCGCGGCGATCAACGCCGCCTGGGCTCGACTCGGCGAACCCGTTGCGCGAGCCGCCTTCGACCGGGAGCGCTCGGTGCGAATGGCGCATGCGGCCGAGGTGGAGCGCCAGGCGAGCACGCCAGCGTCACCCACGCGGACGGACGCCCCGTCGCACGGCACCGGACCGGGTGCACCGCCCCCACCCGAAGAGGTGTCGCGCGACTGGACATCGGGTCGATCCGACCATGGCGGCGGCTACGAGGCCTCCATGCGTACGCAGGACGGGCTCGCTGGCGCAGGCCCGCCGCCCGGGAATCCCGCCGGCAGCGTGCTCAACTTCGGTCGGTACGCCGGTTGGTCGCTTGGCGAGATCGCACGGAGGGACATCGAGTACATCGAATGGCTTGACCGCATCCCCATCGGCCGTCCGTATCGCGAAGAGGTCGATGTGATCCTGCGTCGGACGGGGCGACGGAAATCCGTCGACGCTCAGGCCACCGAGCGTCGGGGCCTGTTCAGGCGACGCTGATCGGCGGTGCCCTCAGCGGAGGCGGCTCAGGTCGTCGCCGACTCCGACAGGGCCCGCGGGATCACGAAGGCGAGCATGTACGGCGCGACGACGGTCGTCAGGACGACCGCCACGAGCACCGCGCTGAACGTCGCGCCGGTCAACACGCCGGCGACCAGGCCCAGGTTCACCACGACGATGCCCACTTCGCCGCGCGGGACCATGCCGGCACCGACGGCCACGGCGGACCATCGACCGACGGACCAGGCACCCGCGATCCCCCCCGCCAGCTTCGTCAGGACACCGATCACCGCCAGGGTGATGGCGAGCCCGGCGACCGCTGGATCCAGGAGAGCGCCGAGGTCGACTTGCGCGCCGGTCACGGCGAAGAAGAACGGGATGAAGATCTGCCCGAGGGAGTGCATCTCGCGCTCGAGTTCCTCGCGGGCCTCGGTCTCGGCCACGATCAGGCCGGCCACGAACGCTCCGATGATGGCCGCCAGACCGATCGCGGCCGAGATCAGCGCCAACGCGAACATCAGGATGAAGGCCGGGACGAGGGGCGTGTCGGCGAACATCGGCCAGGTGAACACGTCACGCGACAGCCCACGAGCGCGGCGCGCCGCCGCGAACCCGAGGACGACCAGGCCGACCGCGGCGACAGAGACGAGGATCGTGGTCGCCGAGAGGTCGCCGGCGACCGTGCTCCCAACCAGGCCGATCAGGATGAGCGACACGACATCGTCGATCACGGCGGCACCCAGGATCACCCTCGCGAACGTCCGGTCGAGCACGCCCATCTCGGCCAGCACGCGACTCGTGATCCCGATGCTCGTCGCGGCGAGGGCAAGGCCGATGAAGACGGCGGTCGAGGCGTCGTCTCCGAGCGCGAGACCCAGGGCGACCGCCGCGCCGATCGGCAGGACCATGCCAAGCACCGCCGTGAGCACCGCCGGGCGGCCCACCGCGAACAAGTCATCCATCCGGACTTCGAGCCCGACGCTGAACAGGAGGATGACGACGCCGATCTCCGACAGGACGAGCGCGGTCTGATCGGGCGTGACCCATCCGAGGCCGTACGTCCCCACGACGAAGCCACCGAACAGCTCACCGACGACCGCCGGCTGGCGGAGCCTGCGTGCGAGCTCCTCGCCGAGCTTCGCGCCCACGAACAGCAGGAACACGGCGAACAGAGCCGCCATCGGCGCCTGCGAGGCGGTCGGCAGCGACGCCTCCACTGGCAACGGCGCGACGACAAGGCTGACGAGATCAGGCAGCACGAGGGTTCAGGTCAGGTAGCGAGCGTACAGATAGACGGTCGACATCACGAGCGAGATCGTCGCGACGCACACGCCATACGGCAAGAACGACCGGAACGTGATCGGGTGTCCAGCGCGCCCACCCAGGCCGGCGACGACCACGTTCGCCGAGGCGCCGACGATCGTCGCGTTGCCACCCAGACAGGCCCCGAGGGCAAGCGCCCACCAGAGTGGCTCGATCGGCAGTCCCGCAGACCCGAACTCCCGCACGACGGGGATCATGGTCGCGGTGTACGGGATGTTATCGATGATGGCCGACGCGATGCCCGACAGCCACAGCAACCCGATCGTCGTCACGGTCGGGTCGCCGCCCGTGAGATCGAGCAGGCCGGCCGCGATCGCATCGATGATCCCCACGTGGACCACCGCCTCGACCAGCATGAACAACCCGACGAAGAAGAACAGCGTGGGCCACTCGACCTCGCGGAGGACGGCTTCCACGGGCCGGCGCGACAGCAGCAGGAGCACGGCTGCGCCGAACAAGGCGATCGTGCCGGCCTCGAGGCCGAGCGGGGTCGCGAGCACGAAGCCGACGATCGTCGCCGCGAGGACGGCGAGGCTGAGACGCAACAGCGGGATGTCGCTGAGCACCTCGCGCTCGTCCAGTGCCAGGACCGCGTCGCGCACGTCGGCATGCACGGCCAGGTCGCGTCCGAACATCGGCCGGAGCAACAGCACGAAGACGACGAGGATCGCCAGGACGATCGGCGTCATGTTCGCGAGGAAGTCCACGAAACTGAGGCCCGCCGCCGAACCGATCAGGATGTTCGGTGGATCGCCGATGAGCGTGGCCGTGCCGCCGATGTTGGAGGCCAGGATCTCGGCGATCAGGAAGGGTACCGGCGAGACACGCAGGACGGTGGCGATGTAGAGCGTGACCGGGGCGATGAGCACCACCGTGGTCACGTTGTCGATCAGCGCCGACAGACCCGCGCAGACGACCGACAACACGACCAGGAGGCGGAACGGGTCACCGCCGGCGACCTTGACCGATCGGATCGCGACCCACTGGAAGAATCCCGTCTGGCGAAGGATCGCGGCCATCACCATCATCCCGGCCAGCAGGAAGATGACGTTGAGGTCGATCGCCCCGAAGGCCTCCTCCTGGGAGACGATCCCGAGCAGGACCACGATGGTCCCGCCGAGGAGCGCCGCGATCGACTTGTCGATCCGCTCGGTCGCGATGAGGGCGTACGTCGCGACGAAGACGACGATGGTCGCGACCACGACCGGGTCCATGGTCACGTTCCGGGTGCGGCGGGGCCGGCCTCGAGCGCATCCACGTACAGCAGGGCCAGTTCGAGCAGATCGAGGTAGCCGGTCGGTCGTCCGTCAGCATCCACCACGATCAGGCCGGACAGCCGTCGCCGCTGCATCAGCTGGAAGGCCTGATCCGCGGTCGCCTCTCCGACGATCGTCGCCGGTTCGATCATCACGTCACCGACGACCTTCGCCTCGACGGCCGACTCGAACCGGGTGACGTCGGCCATGTCGTTGATGTCGGTCAGGAGCGACTCGGGCGCGACTCGGGCGATGACCGCCTCGGCGAGACGGAGGATCGGCAACACGCCGACCACGATGCCCGCGGCGTCCGTGATCGCGACGACCCGGGTCTCGGGTTGTGCGGCCGATCGACGCATGGCCGTCAGGACGTCCTCATCGGCACGGGCGATCAGCGGTTCGATCCCCAGCTGGCCCTGGCAGACGGCGACCGGCGTGTCACGCGCCAGCCGCGTGCGCTCGCTCAAGCCACGCAGTCGGGCGTAGCAAGGTGGCGACGAACGGCCCGCGTCACCATTCCGCCTTGGATTGGCGGATATTGATGCTCTGCATCACCCCGAGCGCGATGGCCAGACTGACCAGCGACGCGCCACCGTGGGTCACGAAGGGGAGCGGGATCCCGGTGATGGGCATCACGCCCAAGACCATACCAACATTCACGACGAGTTGGAACAGGATCATCGAGGCCAGGCCGGCCGCGAACATCGTGCCGAACGAGTCCCTCGACCGCCAGCCGTCAGCGAGGATCCGCCACAGCAGCAATCCGAACAGGACGAACGTGACCATCGCCCCCAGGAACCCGAGCTCCTCGGCCAGCTTCGCGAACACGAAGTCGGTCGTCTGGACGGGCAGGAATCCGCTCTGGGCCGGCGTCCCGTTGGTCAACCCCTTGCCGAGCCAGCCACCGGATCCGACCGAGATCTGCGCCTGGTAGAGCTGGTAGCCGGCGCCCTGGATGTCCGGGTCCGGGTTGAGGAATGAGGTCAAGCGCTCCTTCTGGTAGTCGAGCAGCACGTACGACCAGACCAGCGGGATCATCGCGATCACGACGGCGCCGAGCGCGATCAGCCACTTCAGGCCGGCGCCCGACATCCAGAGCATGCCGACGAGGATCCCGGCGAACACCAGCGATGTCCCGAGGTCCGGCTGGAGCATGACGAGCGCAAGCGGCGGGGCGACCAGGATGCACGCGCCCAGGATCGCTCCGAGTGAATCGAGGCGTCCCTGGCGCGTCGCGAGGTAGTTCGCCAGCACGATGATCATCAGGATCTTGGCGAGCTCGCTAAACTGGAATGTGAACGGCCCGAAGGTGACCCATCTCGCTGAGCCACCCACGCCGTCCCCGATCGCCAGCGTCAGGACGAGCAGCCCGAGCTGCAGCCCGTAGATGGGCCAGGCCATGGTCCGCAGCCAGCGATAGTCGAACGCCGTCGCCACGGCGTACGCCACGATCGCGATGACCGCCCACATGAGGCCTCGGGTGAAGGTCGTCCCGGCTTCGAGGGGCTGCTGGCCGTCCTCGACACTGTTCGTGTACGCCATCGCCAGGCCGATCGCGCCAAGGAGCGCCGCGTACGTCAGCAACTGCCAGTCGAAGGCACGCCAGGCCAGTCCGACGGACTTGGCGGCCCAGTCGGTCATCTTGGCGGGTTCGGCTCGGATGACACCCATCAGTTGCTCTGGTAGAAGTTGCCGCGTCGAAGGTCGTTGCGATAGTCCTTCTCGATGCCGTAGTGCAGCTGCATGAAGTACTTCACGATCTCCGTGGCGGCGTTGCTCTCGGTTCGCGAGTCGTAGGCGAAGGCGAGGACGACCAGCTTCGAGTCGGCCTTGTCGAAGGAGCCCGTCCGGGGGTTGCCCGGCGTGAACCCAACGAACCAGGAGTGGAACGGCAGCCGACCCTGGCGGTCACGGGTCCCGAATTCGGCCGTACCGGACTTGCCGGCGATCCTGATCGGCAGATCGACCAGGTTGTAGGTGTGCCGCAGGGTGACGACCGCGCGCGCCGCGTTACGCATCGTCTTGAGGACGCTCGGCTTGACATCCATCTCGTGCAGCACCTTCGGCTCCACCGTCTCGACGGTCTCGCCGTCGGGTCCCACGATCTCCTTGACGAGACGCGGCGCGTACAACGTGCCTCCATTGGCCATGGCCGCATAGGCGTTGATCAGCTGGATCGGCGTGACCACGTCATAGCCCTGGCCGATCCCCGCCTGGTACGTCTCGCCCGGGAAGACCTCCGCTCCTAGCGTATCCAGCTTCCACTCATTCGAGGGGACGATGCCGGCCACCTCACCTGGCAGGTCGATCCCGGTCGGCGAGCCGAAGCCGTACTGGTCCGCCCAGTAGGCAAGGCGGTCGATCCCGAGCCTGCCGGCAAGCTGGAAGAAGTAGGTATCACTCGAGTGGCCAAAGCCACAGTAGATGTCGCATGGGCCGAAGCCACGGCGGTTCCAGTCGTAGAACCTGGTCGTGCCGAGGGTCAGGTAGCCCTTCGTCGCGATCCTGGTCGTCGCGGCGACCTCACCATCGTCGATGGCCCCCGTCCCGGTCACCAGCTTGTAGGTGGAGCCGGGCGGATACCACGCCTGCACGGCGTGGTTGATCAGGGGTTTGTCCGGGTTCTTCAGCAGCTTCTGGTACGCGGCGTTGCTGATCCCTCGAGCGAACTGGTTATTGTCGTAGGTCGGCAGGCTGACCATCGCGAGGATCTCGCCGTTCTGGGGGTTCATCGCGATGACCGTGCCACGCTTGATGCCGACCTGGCCCATCGCCCACTTCATGGCCTTTTCGGCGTTCCGCTGCGCCTTCGTATCGATGGTCAGCGTGAGTGAGTTACCGGGCTGCGCCTCGCGCACGGTCTGGAGCACCTGGATCCGTCGGCCCGAGGCGTTCCGCTCGACGCTTTCGGAACCGTAGATCCCACGGAGATCGGCCTCATAGGTCGCCTCCAGCCCGGTCTTGCCGATCAGGTCGTCCGGCAGATATCCCTGCTTCTTGAGTTCACCGATCTGTTCGGCCGTCACGGGACCCGTGTAGCCCAGGAGCTGGGACATCAGCGGACCGTCCGTGTAGTTCCGCCGCGCCTCGACGACGACCTCGACGCCGGGCAGGTCCGACCCGGCTTCGGCGATCAGTCGAGCCGTGTCCTCGTCGACGTCGTCGGCGATGCGGACCAGGTCGAATGCGGAACCCGGGTTGCTGTCGATCGACGTGTTGATGTCGGAAATGTCGACGCCCGTGAGGGCAGACAGCCGCTGAACGACCTCCTCGCGGCGAGGTTGCGGCAGATCGGACGGCCTAACCTTCACCGTGAAGGTGGGGACGTTGGTGACGAGCAGGCGGCCGTTTCGGTCGTACATGAGACCGCGAGGCGATGCGATCGCCTGCAGGACGGTCCGATTCTGGGTCGACAGCGTGGCGAACTCGGTGCCGCTCGTGATCTGGAGGTAGAAGAGTCTCGCCGTCAGACCCCCGACGGCGATGAGCACGACCAGACCGAACACGAGAAATCGCGAGAGACGCCTGGCGGGCTCCACTCGCCCATCGAGATACCCGTTCACCAGTCCACCCGCTCCTGCAGGGCACGGTGGTCGTGGATCGATACGACGAGTGGTCCGATCAGGATCGCAAGGACGGTGTCATACACGGTGCTCGGGATCACGGCCTCGAGCGGATCCGAGACCGGGAGCGGCGAACCAAGTGCACCAAAAGCCACGAACAACACCATCGAATAGAGCAGACTCAGGACCGGAACGGCGATGACCGGGGCGAGCAGCCGCACGCGAGTGACGAGGCGCCCGAGCACCGACGCACCACCAACGCACAACAGCAGTGCGAACGACGATGAACCGAGTGGTCGCTGTGCCAATACATCCAGTGCCAGCCCGCCGACGAACGCCCACACGAGTCCGGCTTCCAGACCGACCGCGATCGTGAGCACGATCCCCAGGACCAACACGACGTGCGGTTGGGCGGTCCCGATCCGCAGGTACGGACCCACCGTCAACTCGAACAGGGCCGCCCCCGTCGCGCCGACCGCAGCAAGTAGCAGGGTCATTGAGCGATCGAACCTCGGCGAATCGGCCAAAGGTCGCGCGCCCGCCTACGCGGCACTCGAGAGATCGAACTGGCGGCGACGACTCGGGGGAGTATCCCACGGACCCGCCAAGGCGGCAACGGGACGGAAGACCCGGCCTCGTCGTTTCACGTGAGATCGTCTGATGCCGCTCTCGATGGCCCTGGGTCCGACCTCACCCATCACCGATATACGTGCGCACCGGGGTCGCCCATAGCTCCGCGTCGTTTCACGTGAAACCGGTGCATCGTCGGATAAGCGGTGGATGCGCCTCAGCCATGCGCCGCCGCGCATCATCGGTCGACCTGTCGAGCTGAGGCCGAAGGGGCTGCGATGGTAGAATCAACGACCGTGAGTGCGTTCCGAGTGTGTACCTGAGTGGGCCAGACGATCGCCTGCGCGAATCAGAAGGGCGGCGTCGGCAAGACCACCACCGTGGTCAACCTGGCAGCCTTCCTGGCCATCGCAGGTGAGCGGGTCCTCGTTGTCGACCTCGACCCACAGGGAAACGCCACAAGTGGCCTTGGACTGGACAGATCATCACTCGAAGTGTCGGTCTACGACGGGGTCATCGATGGGCTCGGTCTCGAAGACCTCACGGTCCGCGGACCCCTTGGGATCGACGTCGTTCCGTCGGCGATCGCGCTGGCGGGGGCCGAAGTCGAACTCGCGCCGCTCGAATCCCGAGAGCGCCGGCTGGCGCGCCTGGTCGCAGGGGTCGCTACGAGCTATGAGTACGTCCTGATCGATTGCCCGCCGTCACTCGGACTGTTGACCGTGAACGCCCTCACCGCCGCCGACTCCGTCCTCGTCCCGCTCCAATGCGAGTACTACGCACTCGAAGGGTTGACCCAGCTGCTTGGCACGATCGATCTCATCCGCGACCACCTCAATCCGTCGCTGGCCCTCAAGGGCGTCGTCCTGACGATGTTCGATGGCCGGACCAACCTGTCCGCCGAGGTCGCCGCAGAAGTCCGTCGCCATCTTGGCGACCGAGTGTTCGAGACGGTCGTGCCCCGAAGCGTCCGGCTGTCCGAAGCGCCGAGTCACGGTCTCCCGATCGCGCTGTACAGCCCGGAGTCCGTCGGGGCGACGGCCTACAGGCGCGTCGCCGAGGAGTTGTTGGCACGGGACGGACGCCTCGACGGTGCCGGGGGTCCCTTTGCCGCGGTCGCCGAGCCGGCGACCACCGTGTCCGCCGCATGACCATCCGGCCCGACCGCTCGACCGGGTTGGGACGAGGACTCTCGTCGCTGATCCCGCAACGGCACGCCGGACCATCCGGCGTGCTCGACATCCCGACCGGACGCATCCGCCCGAACCCGTATCAGCCACGACGGACCTGGGACGCCGACGAACTCGCCCTCCTGACCGCGAGCGTAGCCGAGCACGGCATCATCCAGCCGATCCTCGTGACCGAGATCCTCGATGGGTACCAGCTGGTGGCCGGAGAGCGACGGCTCCGTGCTGCCATCGCGGCCGGTCTCGAGCGCATCCCGGCGGTCGTTCGCCAGCTGGCCGACCGGGATCAGCTCGAGCTCGCGCTTGTCGAGAACCTGCAGCGATCGGATCTGGACGCGATCGAATCGGCGCTCGCCTACCGGCAGCTCATCGACGAGTTCGGCCTGACCCAGGAGGAGGTCGCCGAACGCGTCGGGCGCGCGCGATCCACCGTCGCCAACACGCTTCGACTGCTGGATCTCGCCCCCTCCATCCAGGCCGCGATCGTGGATGGCCGCCTCACCGAGGGCCACGGCCGAGCGCTGGGCGGTCTGCCACTCGAGCTCCAGGATCGGGTCCTCGACTCCGTCGTGAGCCAGGCGTTGTCGGTTCGCCAGACCGAGGAGCTGGTACGCCGGGTGCGCGAGCCACGGCCCGAAGGAACGGCGCGGGCCCAGCGACCGACCGATCCGGACCTTGAGCGAGTCGAAGAGGACCTCCGCCGGTCGCTCGGGACCAAGGTCCGGCTGGCCAGGTCGCGCCGGGGCGGACGCATCGTGATCGAGTACTACAGCGACGAAGAACTCGGGCGCCTGTACGAGCGCCTGACCGGAGGGACCGCGTGACCGACGAAGCTGCCCGCATCGCGCCACCGGCCAAGGGCGCCAGCACGGCGAAACCCAAGCGCGGGAAGGCAGGTGGATCCGACTACACGGCCGCGTCCATCCAGGTCCTCGAGGGCCTCGAAGCCGTTCGGCGCCGGCCGGGCATGTACATCGGCTCGACCGATGCGCGTGGCCTGCATCACCTCGTGTGGGAGGTCGTCGACAACTCGATCGACGAGGCGATGGCCGGCCACGCGACGACGATCCAGGTGACGATCAAGGCGGACAGCACGGTCATCGTGCAGGACGACGGTCGCGGCGTGCCCGTGGGCAAGCACTCGACCGGCAAGGACGCCATGGAGGTCGTCCATACCGTTCTCCATGCGGGCGGCAAGTTCGGCGGCGGCGGCTACAAGGTCTCCGGCGGCCTCCACGGCGTCGGCGTGAGCGTCGTGAACGCGCTGTCGGAGTGGATGGGCGTCGAATCCGCGCGTGACGGGCACATCTGGGCCCAGGAATACAAGCGTGGCAAGCCGCTCGGTGCCGTCAAGAAGCTCGGGCCGCAGGGCACGCGGAAAGGGACGCGGACGAGCTTCCGGGCGGATACGGAGATGTTCGAGACCACCGACTACGAGTTCGACGCGATCAGCCAGCGCCTGCGCGAGTCGGCCTACCTCAACAAGGGCGTCTGGATCACGCTCATCGACGAGCGGCGCGATCGAGAGCGCTCGTTCTACTTCGAGGGCGGCCTGCAGTCGTTCGTTCGGCACCTCAATCGCAACAAGGAAGCGCTCCATCACCGGCCGATCTACGTGGATCGCCGTGAAGGGGGCACAGCGGTCGAGGTCGCGCTCCAGTACAACGACTCGTACACCGAGAACGTGCTCGCGTTCGCGAACAACATCAACACCGTCGACGGCGGCACGCACGTGACCGGCTTTCGGGCGGCGCTGACGAGCTCGCTGAACGACTGGGCCAGACGAGCGGCCGTGCTCAAGGACGCCGACGGCAATCTCTCCGGCGATGACGTTCGCGAGGGCCTCACCGCGGTCATCAGCGTCAAGCTGACCGAGCCCCAATTCGAGGGCCAGACGAAGGCCAAGCTTGGCAATGCCGAGGTCAAGGGACAGGTCCAGACCGCCGTCGCCGACAGCCTCGGCCAGTACCTCGACGAGAACCCAGGCGACGGGCGAAGGATCATAGAGAAGTGCCTGACGGCCGCCCGAGCACGCGAGGCCGCCCGCAAGGCGCGCGACCTCGTGATCCGCAAGGGCGCGCTCGACGGCATGTCCCTTCCCGGCAAGCTCGCCGACTGCCAGGAACGCGATCCGGCGCGCAGCGAGCTCTACCTGGTCGAGGGCGATTCGGCGGGCGGCTCAGCCAAACAGGGCCGCGATCGACGCTTCCAGGCGATCCTGCCGCTCCGGGGCAAGCTACTCAACGTCGAGAAGGCACGGCTCGACAAGATCCTCTCGAGCGAGAACGTCCGACCGCTGATCATCGCGCTGGGCGCCGGGATCGGCGAGTCGTTCGACCTCACGAAGCTGCGCTACCACCGGGTCATCATCATGACCGACGCCGACGTGGACGGTGCCCACATCCGGACACTCCTGTTGACGTTCTTCTACCGGCACATGCCCGAGGTCATCGACAACGGGTACCTCTACATCGCCCAGCCGCCGCTCTATCGAGTCAGCACCGGCAAGGTGACCCGCTACGCCCAGTCCGAGAAGGAACGCGAGCGGATCATCAAGGAATTCAACGTCAAGAACCTGTCCGTCCAGCGCTTCAAGGGCCTCGGCGAGATGAACGCCGACCAGCTCTGGGAGACGACGATGAACCCGGAGTCGCGTTTGCTCCTCCGGGTCGACGGGGAGAACGCCTCGGCCGCCGACCAGATCTTCACGATGCTCATGGGCGAGAAGGTGGGTCCGCGCAAGGACTTCATCAAGTCCGAGGCACGCAAGGTCCAGAACCTTGACGTCTGATCTGATCGTCCCGGTGGTCAGCGATCTGCCGAACAGCGCGACTGATATCCCCGGCACCGTGGACAGACATGTTGGTGGCGAGGTCGCCTCGTGACGACGGCCAGCCCGGTCACCGCCCGCGCGATCGCGTTCGTCGAGGCGCACAGGGCGCAGGCGGAGCAGCTCGGCGCCGAGCTCGCCGAGCTGTCCCAGGATCCGGATGCGCTCGCGGCCGCGCTGCGAATGGGATTCATCGCTCTGGCCGATCCGGAGTACCACGATGGCCAGCAGCGGATCGCTCCGGGCATCGGTGCCATCCACGGCGTTCGCTGGCCGCTCATGGCGACCGTCGCGCGTGGATTCCGCCAGGCGACTGCAAGCGACCGGGCCACGACCCTGCTGTTCGTGGCCGATCGGCTCTTCCGCGAGCCGGAGCTGGAGCCGCGCTGGTTCGCCTTCGGCCTCCTTGAGCGCACCCTGACGACCGAGACGGAGCGGACCTGGCAGCTCCTCCGTCGCGGGGCACGCGAGGCCGGCGACTGGATCACGGTCGATTCGCTCGCGCATCCCTACGGCAAGGGCATCGCGACAGAGGCGTACCGCTGGGCGGAGCTGGGGCAGTTGGTGTACTCGCCGTCGCGCTGGGAGCGGCGCCTGATCGGCTCGACGATCGCGACGATGACCCACGTCGATCGTCGCCGGCGTCTCGATCTCGAGGTCGCCGGACACGCGCTGCCGCTCCTCACCCAGCTCATGGGCGATGCCGAACCGGACGTGCAGAAAGCCCTGTCCTGGGCGTACCGGTCGCTGACCGTCGTCGATCTGCCTGCGACGGTGGCCGCCCTCCGCCACGAGACGGACCTGGCCGCGCGCACGGACGACGGACACCGAGCGTGGGTCGTCCGAGATACCCTCCCAAAGCTCGATCCCACCGTGGCCGAGGAGCTTCGGGATCGCCTGGCGGGAGTCCGCCGGCACGCTGGCGCTCCGTCCACCTCCGAAGCGTCGCTCGCCGCCATCCGGTTCGGCGGCCTGCCGGATCCCACCGTCCACCCCGAACCCCCGCTGGCCTGACCATGGTGGCCAGACACAGGAGTAGCCGACCGTGACCGACGACCTGGGCGATATCCGAGCGATCCGTATCGAGGACGAGATGCGGGTCAGCTACCTCGACTACGCCATGAGCGTCATCGTGTCCCGCGCGCTCCCGGACGTCCGCGACGGCCTGAAGCCGGTCCATCGGCGCGTCCTGTACGCGATGGGCGAGATGGGCCTGTCCGGGACCAGCTCGTACCGCAAGTGCGCCGCGATCGTCGGCGAGGTGATGGGCAAGTACCACCCGCACGGCGACCAGTCCATCTACGACGCCCTCGTGCGGCTGGCCCAGGACTTCTCGATGCGCTACCCGCTCGTCGACGGGCAGGGCAACTTCGGCTCCGTCGATGGCGACCAGGCCGCTGCCATGCGCTACACGGAAGCGCGCCTCACGAACATCGCGTCCGAACTCCTCGCCGACATCGACAGGGAGACCGTCGACTTCGTCGACAATTACGACGGGACCCAGAAGCAGCCCTCCGTCCTGCCGGCCAAGCTCCCGAACCTCCTCGTCAACGGGAGTTCAGGCATCGCCGTCGGCATGGCGACCAACATCCCGCCCCATCACCTTGGTGAGATCGCCGACGCCACGATCGCGCTCATCGACGACCCGGACCTGACCTCGGACGACCTGTGCAAGTTCGTGCAGGGCCCGGACTTCCCGACCGGCGGCACGATCTACCGCTTCGAGAAGCAGCGCAACCTGCTGACCGGCGAATGGGAGACGGTCGACGCCATCCGCCAGATGTACGCCCACGGCCGCGGCCGGGTCGTCATGCGTGCCCAGGTCGCCTTCGAGGAGGTCAAGGGCGATCGGACGGCGATCATCGTTACCGAGCTGCCGTACCAGGTGAACAAGGCCAGCCTCCTCGAGAAGATCGCCGAGCTGGTCAAGGACAAGCGCATCGAGGGCATCGGCGACCTGCGCGACGAGTCGGACCGCGACGGGATGCGCATCTACGTCGAGCTCAAGCGCGACGCCAACCCGCACAAGGTGCTGAACAACCTGTTCAAGCACACCCCGATGCAGCTCGCGTTCAACATGAACATGTTGGCCCTCGTCGACGGGCAGCCGCAGACACTCCCGCTGCGCAGCGTGCTCAGCCACTACCTGGAGCATCGGCGCGAGATCATCCGGCGCCGGACCGAATTCGACCTGGGCAAGGCGCGCGCGCGCGCCCACATCCTTGAAGGGCTGAAGATCGCGCTCGACAACCTCGACGCGGTCATCAAGACGATCCGTGCCTCGCGCGAGGTCGAGGACGCCCGCGCCAACCTGATGAGCGGGTTCGACCTGTCCGAGCTGCAGGCGCAGGCGATCCTGGACATGCGGCTGGCCCGGCTGGCCGCGCTCGAGCGCCAGAAGATCGAGGACGAGTACCTCGGGATCATCCAGGTCATCGCGGAGCTGGAGGACATCCTGGCCAACCCGGCTCGCGTGTCGCAGATCATCAAGGACGAACTGACGGAGCTGAAGCGCAAGTACGCGGGCGAGCGGCGGACGCGCGTCGCGGACGACGCCAGCCGCGAGATGACCGATGAGGACCTGATCGCCGACGAGGACGTCGTGGTCACGATCTCCGGTCGCGGCTACATCAAGCGCCAGCCGGTGGACACCTACCGTCGCCAGCACCGCGGCGGCAAGGGCATCATCGGCCACGTCACGCGCGAGGAGGACGCGGTCGAGCACCTGCTCGTCGCGAACACCCACCACTGGGCCCTGTTCTTCACCAACCGCGGCCGCGTATTCAGCGCGAAGGTCCACGCGATCCCCGATGCCAGCCGGCAGGCCAAGGGCATCCCGATCATCAACCTGCCCGGGGTCCAGGTGGAGTCGGGCGAGCTGCCGATGGCCACGATCATGCTGAAGGACTTCACGCCTGGCTCGTACCTCGTCCTCGCGACGCGCAAGGGCATCGTCAAGAAGACCCCGCTGGAGCAGTTCGAGCGAGTTCGGTCGTCCGGGATCCGGGCGATCACGATCGCGGATGATGACGAGCTCGCCTGGGTGGACGTCTCGCCCGGTGGCGACGACGTCATCATCGCCACGGCCAAGGGCAAGCTCGCGCGCTTCGCCGAGACCGAGGTCCGGGCGATGGGTCGCGACGCCGCCGGCGTCATCGGCATCCGGCTCGCGCGCCTGGGCGACGCGGTCGTGGGCATGAGCGTCGTCCAGCCCGAGAGCGACATCCTGGTCCTGTCCGAGACCGGCTACGGCAAACGCGTCCCGCTGACGGAGTTCCGACGCAAGCATCGCGGCGGCCAGGGGGTCGGCCTCATGTCGCTCGAGGGCAAGAAGACCGGCGACATCGCCGCCGTCCAGCAGGTCACCGAGACCGACGAGGAGCTCCTCCTCATCAGCGCCGGCGGTCAGGTCATCCGGACCGAGACGAATTCGATCAACCGCTACTCGTCCGCCGCGCGCGGGGTCATCGTCATGCGCCTCGCCGGGGGCGACCGGGTCGTCGCCATCGCCGCGTTCCGGGCCGGACTTGCGGAGCGCGACGACGTCGGCGACGATGGCGCCCCACCGACGAGCGACCCAGCGACGCCGTCGTGAGAGGGTTCGGCGAACGAGAGGCGGCGACCTTGTACGCGGACCAGTTCGAGATCTACCACGGCAACTCGAACCCGGGGCTCGCCCGGAAGATCTGCCGGTATCTCGGTACGCAGCCGGGTCGCGCCGAGGTCTTCCAGTTCGCCAACGAGAATATCTTCGTGAAGATCCTGGAGAACGTCCGCGAGAAGGACGTCTTCCTGGTCCAGCCGACGAGCACGCCGGTCAACCAGTCGATCATGGAACTCCTGATCATGATCGACGCGTTCAAGCGGGCCAGCGCGGGTCGGATCACGGCGGTCATCCCCTTCTACGCCTACGGCCGGTCTGACAAGAAGGACCAGCCGCGCGTCCCGATCACGGCCCGGCTCATCGCCGACATGATCACGGTCGCTGGTGCGGACCGCGTCCTCTCGATGGACCTTCATCAGGGCCAGATCCAGGGCTTCTTCAATATCCCGGTCGATGAGCTGACCGCGGTCCACATGCTTTCGAACTACTTCCGCCACAAACAGATCGAGGATGCGGTGGTCGTCACGGACCTGGGCTTCGCCAAGCGAGCGCGAACGTTCGCGGAGCTGCTGGACGCACCGTTGGCGATCATCGAGAAGCGTCGCGTCGGCAATCTGGATCGTGCGGAGCTCATGAACGTCATCGGCGAGGTCAAGGGCAAGCGCGCGATCATCGTCGACGACGAGATCGACACGGGCGGCACGCTCGTGGAGATCGTCCGCGCTCTCGAGCGCGAGGGTGTCAGCGAGATCTATGCCTGCGCCACCCACGGCGTGCTGAGCGACCCGGCCGTGGACCGGATCGCTGCATCTGCGCTGAGCGAGGTGGTCCTGACCGACTCCATCCCGCTCCCGGAGCGCAAGCGCATCCCCAAGATCACGACCCTGTCC
>JBKJXL010000188.1:0-5964 GCA_046716225.1 Candidatus Limnocylindrales bacterium
CCCCGGTGGGGTTCCCCCCGCCCCTTAACGCTGGGCCCTCGCCCGGGGGGCGCCCGGCCCCCCGCCTCGTCATGTCCGGCCGCTCCGGCCGCTGTCCTCGGGCAAGGCGGCTGGATCTTCGGCTGGCGCTTCGGTCCGGGGGATCGCGGGGAGGGCGACGATACCCAGCCGGTCCTTGATCGCCTGAAGTTCGGCGTCGAGGCTCGCCACATCGTCCGAGGTCGACTGGCCGACGGCGACGAGCCCAGCGAGTGCGAGGGCCGCCTGGTATTCGTCGCCGCGTGACCTGGCGAGGTCGAGCGCGACGGAGAACGACTCGTGAGCCGCGAGGGGTTCGTCGCGCTGGAGCCGCACCCAGCCACGAACGCGATGGAGCGTGGGGACGACGATCGACCCGCCCTCGGTGGCGTCGACCCGGCTGAAGGCGTCGTCGGCGAGTGCCAGCGCCTCCGTACTGCGGCCGGCGAAGGTCAGGACCTCGGCGGTCCGGGTGTCCGTGGCAAGGACCTCGGCGGGCAGGTTGTGGCTCGCCTGGGTCACGCGAGCGTCCGCGAGCAGGGCCAGGGCCGTATCGATGTCGCCCCTTCGACCGACCGCCTTGCCCAACTCACGGCGACCCTCGGCCACATCGGTCTCAGCGCCAGAGGCGCGCCATACCCTGATCGCCTCCCGCAGGAGTGCCTCGGCTTCGGGATAGTGGCCTTGATCCGACAGGATCTCGGCGATGTTGAACTTCGAGACGCTCTCCTGACTTCGGTCGCCGATCGCCTCGAACAGGACGCGTGCGCGGTCGTAGAGATCTCGCGACTCCACCCACTCCGATCGCTCCTTGGCGATGACGCCCATATTGTTGAGCGTGATCGCCTGCTGGGCGAGGTCACCGAGCCGCTCGTAGATCTCGAGGGCCTTCTGCGAGTGGGTCGCCTTCTCGATCTCGCCGTTTTCGGTCAGGGCGGCGTCCAGGATGAAATAACACTCGGCCAGCGCATCGTCGGCACCGGCCCGCGTCGCCTCCACGATCCCGCGCTGGCACCATTCGATCGCTTCGGCGGGACGATCCTGGGAGAACCGGATCCAGCCGTGCCAGGCCATGAGTCGCGCTCGCGCCGCGCCGGCCGCTGGATCTGACAGCCTCTCGAGATCCGCGAGCGCCCGCCGGACGCGACGGACCGCCAGTGCGTACCGTCCGAGCGACCTGGACTGTTTCGCCTGCTTCAGCGCAAGGCGCGCCGCCGCCGGCGGATCGTCGCTGATCAGGTGCCGTGCCGCCTTGAACGCGGCGTCCGCCAACTCGGCCTGATTGAGGTTGTAGCGGACGTCGCCGATGCGTTCGTGGATCTCCGCCAGCTCGGCACGGGTGACGCTGCGCAAGCGTCGACCTGCCGTGACGGCTTCCTCGTAGGCGCGGACAGCCTCGACGTTGGCGAAGATGCCGAGAGCGCGATCGGCCGCGCGACGGCAGAACACCCAGGCCTTGTCCCAACGTTGCGCCTCGTAGTAGTGCAGCGCCAGCGTCCCGACCTCTTCCTCGAGCGAGATGCCCGCCTGCGCCTCGATGGTCTCGCCCACCCGGTCGTGCAGGACTCGTCTGCGGCGATAGGGCAGGCCTTCATAGGCGGCGTCCCGGATCAAGGTGCTGCGGAAGCGCAGGGACTCGGACGATTCGCGGGTCACGAGTCCATCAAGACGGGACCAGATCTCGTCGTCGATGTCCACGTCGTCTCCGACCGCATGCGCCAGCATCTCGGGATCGAAGCTGGCTCCCAGGACCGCCGCGTATCGCAGGATCGTGCGGTCGCTCGGCGGCAGCCGGTCGATCTCGCCGGCGATCATCGACTCGATCGAGTCCGGCAGGGAATCGATGCTGCCGGTCTCGCGGACCGCTTCGAGCAGCTCGAACAGGAACAACGCGTTCCCGCCAGAGCGCCTGGCGATCTCTTCGACCTCGTGGCGCGGGAGGGGGGCGTCCTCGGTCGCCGAGTCGATGATCTCGACGAGCGCGTCCCTCTCGAGCGGGTGGAGTTCCAGCGCGATCGTCTCGGGCATGCCGGGCGCGCTGGTCGCGAATGGCCCGCCCGTGCCCTGACGCGTGACGATCAGCACCTGGCGTCGCTCGGCCGCCGCCCGGGACAGGCGCAGCAGCAGGTCGTGCGAGGCCTCGTCGAGGTGATGGATGTCCTCGATGACGAAGATGGACGGGGCCCCGGACAGGAGCGCCCCCAGGAATTGGATGCCGACTTCGCTCAAGCGATCCCGGATGAACCGCTCACCGAGGGCGGCGGTCTCTGGCGTATCCGGCAGATCCAGGCCCAGCAGGATCCCGAGCAATGGCGTCCAGGGCTCCAGGCTCGGGTCCACCTCGCGGATCGCCTCGCCGAGTCGCGCCACGACGACGTCCGTATCGGCGCCATCGTCCAGCAGCAGGGCCGAACGAACGATGGATCTGAAGGCGAAGTACGGCGTCGAGCTTTCGTATTCCTCGCAGCGCGAATGGATGACCTGGAAGTCCGTCGAGCGGGCGCAGACATCCTCGACCAGTCGCGTCTTGCCCATCCCGGGTTCGCCCGAGATCTCGACGATGGACCCCTTGCCGCCCCGAGCTCGCTCGATCGCCGCCAGCAGCGCCTCGGTCTCGCGTTCTCGTCCCTGCAGCGCCACGCCCCCGTGATGCGAG
The DNA here is from genome assembly GCA_046716225.1 of Candidatus Limnocylindrales bacterium. GTDB lineage: Bacteria > Chloroflexota > Limnocylindria > Limnocylindrales > CSP1-4 > SPCO01. Next base: position 2,675 of record JBKJXL010000188.1, read on the forward strand.
TCCTTGACGCCGAGGGCCGGGCCGACGATGGACGCCTTGACCGGTTCGGACTTGCCCTTGGCCGCGAACGGCGGGATGGGCGTGGTCTTGAAGATCGTCCGCGAGCGGTTGAGGACGATCTCGGTCGAGAGGATCTGGCCGGCGTCGGCCTTGCTCATGACCCGGGCGGCGGTGTTGATGGCGTCGCCGAAGACACGGTAGGCGCGGCGGTACGGCGGGCCGAAGTCGCCGGTGAAGACCTTGCCGGTATTCACGCCGATCCGCATCGGCACGATGCCGTCCTGCTCCATGATCTCGCGCAAGGTCCGGAGCATCCGCTCCTCGTCGTGCCCGGTCGCCGATGGGGCGCCGGCGGTCAACAGCGCCTTGAAGCTGGACTTGCCGACATCGGTCTCGTAGAAGGGGACCTCGTAGCGGAGCGCGGCCTCCTGGATCGAGCGCATCCGCGCGTCGAGGGCCTGACCCAGCGCCTCCGGCCCGACCTCCTCGAGGAGCCGATCCGTGTCCATCATGTCGATGAAGGCGGCCGTGATCGTCCGATGTTCGGGCTCGCTCCTGCGCAGCAGAACGTGCGCACGGGCGGCGACCGGGATGCACGACGCGATGTCCAGGCCCCGGACGTCGCCGACATCCGGAGCGCGCTCTCGCTCCACGTCCGGCGGCGCGCCGAGCAGCGTGATGCCGTCCTTCTGCGGTCCGATGCACGTTCGCGGGAGTAGGGCGACCAGGGCGGGGCTGATGCCGATCTCGCCGGCATCGGCGATCGCCTCCATGGACAGCGTCTCGGTCATGGCCGGGCCGGCGATGAGCAGTTCGCGATGGACGCTGCCGATCATGAAGAATTGGTATCGGCCCATCCCGATCCCAACGGACATGCGCAGGATGATGGTCCCGCCGGACAGGTGAAGCCGGCCGACGCGGTCGATCGTCCCCTGCATCTCCCATGCCGCGCGGCTGGCTCGCAGGGCGTGGTCGGGGCCGTCGAACATCAGGAGCAGGGCATCGCCGCCCCACTTCAGGAGCCCGGCACCCCAGTCGTAGGCCTCGTCCAGGAGGGCGGTGAACACGCCGTCGAGGGTGTCCCGCATCAACTCCGCGCCGACCTTGCCCTTCCGGGCGAGGCGCTCGGTCAGGGCCGTGAAGCCTGAGATGTCGACGAAGACCAGGGAGGCTTCGACCTCGCGGTGGAGCGCGTCGGGCGTGTTGCGCAGCCAGTCCACGACCAGTCTGGGCACGTACGGCCGGAGGAAGTCTGATTCCTCGGGGTTCACCCCGGAAGTCGGCACTGTGGTCACGGGTGTGGGCAGATCCTCGGAGGCCTGGTGCATCGCGCTTGCTGGTCCCGCATTCACACAGCCGAGTATGGAGGGTACCCGAGCCCTTGGCGCAGATTCCGGCAGATCACCTTCAGCCGCGCACTGGTCAGCGGGACCGTGACAGACCGTCCTCAGGCGGTCGGATGGCAAGGCCGCGTCGTGGACCCAGGCTTGCCCACGCTCAGGATGGATCGTGGCGCGGGGATGCCCGGTGACGAGTCACCGCCTGATGACGATCTGCCAGAAACAGGATGCCGCTGAAGGCTCTCTCCGGCGACCGGATCCATCGCCGTGACGTTCAAGTCTCAGCCGCGGATCGGTCGGGCTCGTCAGCGTCACGGACTAGTCACCGCCTGGTGGTGGATCGCCGGTTTCCGGGCCGCGATAGGGCCTCGATGGCCGCACGGCCGCAACGGGCCGCGATGGGCTGCACGACCGCGATGAGCGCGCGACGCGCTACCATGCACATACCGACCAGTCGGTCGGTAACTGGCGAGGGCGCGTGGGCGCGAGGTAACAGCGAGGGCGAGATGGTCCGGAATGAGGGCAAGAGCCCCACGCAGGCAGAACGGAGTCGAGCCCGGCGCGAGCAGATCCTGGACGCCGCGTTCCACACGTTCACCCGGCGCGGCTACAGGGATACGGCGATGGACGAGATCGCGGCGGCCGCGGAGACCAGCAAGGGCGGGGTCTACTTCCACTTCCCGACCAAGGAATCGATCTTCCGCGAGTTGGTCCGGACCACCGCCGACCGGCTCGCCGCGAAAGTGGAGCGGGCCGTCTCGGAACAGACGGACCCCATCGCGCGGGCGGATGCGGCCCTGCGGACCGTCCTCCTGACCTTTGCCGGACATCGCACGATGGCGCGCCTGCTGTTCGTGGATGCCATGGGCGCAGGGCGTGTCTTCAGCGCCGAGACGAACTCGCTGCACGATCGCTTCGCCGGGATGATCGCGGGTTATCTGGATGAGGCGGTGGTGGCCGGGGCGATCCCGCCGATCGATACAGGCCTGACCGGGGTGGCTTGGTTCGGAGCGCTCAACGAGGTCGTCGCGCGCTGGCTGCTGGTCGACGATCCGGCACCACTCGACACGGTCTATCCCACACTTCGCGCGCTCCTGTTGCGCAGCGTCGGGGTGTCCGAGGCTCGGATCGCAGCCGACCCCGCCCTTCCGATCCCGTGACGGTCGCCGATCGCGCCGGCGTTTCCGGAACCACGCGCGCGCGCGCCGGAATCTCGTCAGGGCTGACCGCCCTGGCAACGGGCGCCCGAGCCGTGGCGGACCCACCGCCGTTGGTCTCGATCACGCTGGCCATGGAACCGCTCGATCCGATCGCGCTGTTCGCGACCGCGCGGGCGCTGGATCTGGAAGCGGCCCTGTGGCTCCAGCCCGCGGCAGACAGATCCATCGTCGGGATCGGGCGCGCCTGGGCGGTCGAGAGTGGCGGTCCGGAGCGCTTCGCCGCGGCCACGTCGACATGGCGGGCACTGCTGGATCTGACGCTGACGTCCGGCGAGTCGAGCGAGATGTCCGACGGAGGGCTGCGACTGCTGGGTGGACTCGGCTTCACCGGAGCGACGCCGGTGCAGGACGACCCCTGGGCGCCGTTCGGGCCGTCCTCGCTCGTCCTCCCGATATTCGGGCTGGCGCAATGTGGTGGTGTCGCAGCGCTGACGGTCGCGGTCGGGCCCGGCCAGGTGGATGGACTGGATGCTGCCCACCTCGAGCGTCAGTGGGACGAGCTGGCACTCGACGCCAGACGGCGCTCGACCATGGCGGAGCCAGAGGCAGTAGCGGGCGACCTGCAGATCCTCCGCGTCCTGCACGAGCGTCCGGATCGTGCCGAGTGGGATCGGACGGTCGGCCTGTTCGCCGGGGCGGTGGGACGGGGTCGGATGGACAAGGTCGTCCTCGCCCGGCGCGTCGTCGTCCAGGCCGAATCCGATCTCGATGTCATCGCGGCTCTGCGCCA
>JBKJXL010000189.1:0-15097 GCA_046716225.1 Candidatus Limnocylindrales bacterium
AGGTCGGCGTCCGCGACATCGAGATCCGTCGCTGCGCCGCCGTCTGGCGTCAGTTCGGCAATGAGCTCCAGCCGCTCCAGCAGGCCCGGCGGCAGCATCGCCCGCAGGACGAGTGCCGGCGGCGCAAGATAGTGCGTCGCGATCGATCGGGCCATGACCAAGCTCAGTGGCGGCAGCAACGGACCGTCGGCGCGGACACGGTCGACGATGGCCTTGGGCGCCGCGACCGGGGAGCTGTCCGTCTCGGCCAGGATGATCCCGAGGGCCTGGCGTCGTCCGAACTCGACCAGCACCGCTTCGCCGGGCACGAGGTCCGCCAATCCCGGAGGGACCCGATAGGTGTAGGTGCGCGAGCCACCGGCCCCGGCGGCATCGAGGGCGACCTCCACGAGCCGGATCGGCGACGATCCGTCGACCGGGTCCGCCAGGAGGCCCAGTGTCACGCGCCGGACCTAGAGGGAGATCCGCCGCGCGGGGTGGAGCACATGGACCTCCGCGATGATCTCGTCGATCCGGGCCGCCGTCCGCTCCACCTGGCCGGTCTCATTGGTCACCACGTAGTCGTAGTCGTCCTGGCGGGCCAGTTCGATCGCCGCATTGCGCTGGCGCAGCTCGAGCTCATCGACGGTCTCGGTCGCCCGCGACTTCAGGCGCGAGAAGAGGGTTTCCATCGAGGGCGGCACGACGAAGATGAGGAGCGCGTCGTTGACCCGCTCCTTCACCTGCTGGGCGCCCTGGACGTCGATCTTGAGGATGACGTCGTGACCGTCGGCGAGGGCCCGCTGGACCTGGGCGCGGGGCGTGCCATACCAGTTGCCGTGGACCTCGTTCGCCTCCAGCAGGCCGCCGGCATCGCGCAGGGACAGGAAGTCATTGCGCTCCATGAAGTGGTAGCTCACACCATCCACCTCGCCCGCTCGTCGCGCTCGCGTGGTACAGGTCACGACGTAGTGGTAGTCCGGGTCGTGCGGTCGACGGCGCAGCGCCTCGATGATGGTGTCCTTGCCCACCCCGCTCGGGCCGGAGATGATGACCAGCAGCGCATCCGCTGCGCCGGGACCGGTCTCGTCGTGCGGCCGGACGCTGGCGGCACTCAATGGAGTCCCTCCGTCCGGAGGCCCGCCAGGACAGCCTCGAGCTCCAGCGGCAGGTCCGCTGTGGCGCGGATCAGGTGGCCATCCGATGGGGCCGCCAGCTCCAGGCGCCAGGCATGCAGGAACATCCGGTCGAGACCGGCCGGTCCCTTGCGCGATGTCCCCGTCCCGTACACCGGGTCCCCGGCGATCGGATGCCCGATGGCATCGAGATGGACGCGGATCTGGTGCGTCCGGCCGGTGACGAGGTCGAGTTCGAGCTCCGTCCACGCGGGGAACCGCTCGCGGGCCCGGTAGCCGGTCGTGGAAGGCCGGCCGGCCGGGACGACCGCCATGCGGGTCCGGTGCTTCGGATCCCGCCCGATCGGCGCCTCGATCCGCCCGACGGCTGCGGACACGCTGCCCTGCACCAGCGCGAGGTACGTCTTCTTGACCCGTCGCGCCTTGAGCTGGGCCATAAGCGAGTGTTGCGCCGAGTCGTGCTTGGCGACCATCAACAGTCCGCTCGTGTCGCGATCGAGCCGATGTACGATGCCGGGCCTGGCGACCCCGGCGCTCCCGCCGTACTCCGCGCCACCGGCCCGGCCCAGCAGCGCGTTGACGAGGGTGTCGGCCGAATGACCCGGCGACGGGTGGACGACCAGTCCGGCCGGCTTGTCGACGATCAGCAGGTCGTCGTCCTCGTAGACCACCTCGACATGGATGTCCGGGGCGGCCACGACGTCCAGCCGTTCGGGCTCCGGCACGTCGAGCCGCAGGTCCGTGCCACTGTCCACGATCGTGTTGGCCTTGATGGTCGCCCCGTCCGACGTCAGCCGGCCGTCCGAGATGAGCTTCTGGACGTAGCTTCGCGACAGCCCGGTCGCGTCGGCCACGAATCGGTCCACGCGACCACGTCCGCCGTCCGGGACCCGGATCGTCCGGATGCCGGCGAGGACCTGGCCGTCAGGCATCGGCCTCGCCACGTCTGATCCCCGCGAGGGCCGGGAAGATGGCCATCGCCAGCAGCATGACGATCGCGAGGCTGATCGCCGAATCGGCGACGTTGAACGTCCAGAACCGCAGGTTCCCGATGCCGATGTCGACCCAATCGACGACATGGCCGAGCCGGAACCGATCGATCATGTTGCCGATCGCGCCGCCCAGCAGGAGGCCCAGCGCCACCGACAGGTACAGGCTCCGCCCGGCCCGTCCGTGGTAGACGACGATCAGGCCGAGCACGCCGATCGACAGGATCGCGAACAGGATCGCCTGGTCCCGGAACAGGCCGAACAGGGCGCCGCTGTTCTGGCTCTGGACGAACCGAACCCGATCGCCGATGACCGAGACGACCTCGCCGACGGAGACGTTCGCGAGCAACCAGGCCTTGGACGACTGGTCGAGGATGACGACCGTGGCGGCGATACCGATGAAGAACCCCCATCGGGCACGCCCGTCCGTCGTGGGCGCGACCTTGGCCGCGACCGTCGGGGCGATCCCCGGATCCGCTTGCTCGACCCCGTCCAGCCCGTCGCCTCCCGTCATGCCGTCCGAGGTCATCAGCCTACCGGCCGTGGGCTCGTCGGCGCAAGGTGATGTGCACCTCGCCCGAGCCGACCTCCACGGTCGCCCGCGCCGTCGCATCGTCCGGTACGGGCGCGGACCCGAGGTCCCCGAGCGTGTCTGCCGCGACATCCGGGAGATGCGGCCCGACGGCCGGGTCGGCGCCGTCGATCCACAGGTCGACCCGTTCATCCAGCTCCAGCCCGGCGTCGCGGCGGAGATCCTGGATCGCGCGCTGGATGTCGCGGGCGTCGCCCTCGGCCCGAAGCGCCACCGTCAGCTCCGTGTCGATGACCACGACCAGCCCGTCGTCGTGGGCCACGGCGGTCCCAGGCCGCGGTGTGGCCTGGATCTCGACCTCGTCGGGTGCCAGGGTCACCCCGGCCAGCGTCACGGACCCGTCCGACTCGAACGTGACGGCTCCGTCGCGGGCCGCGGCCATGACCGCCGGGATGGCGGCTCCCAGGCGCTTCCCGATCCTCGGCAGCAGCGGCTTGACCCGACGCTCGACGAGATCGGAATCGTCCGCGATGACCTCGACCGCCTTCACATTGATCTCGTCGGCCACGATCCGCAGCAGCTCGTCGTCCACGGCGAGGCTGCGGACCGGCACGGCGATCCAGGCCGTGGCGAGGGGCTGGCGGGTCTTGAGGCGCGCAGAACTGCGAAGCGTCCGGGCGAGGTCCACCGCGCGCCGGGCGATCGCCATGGCCTCCTCGAGTCGTGGATCCCGGTGCGACGCCAGATCGGCCGTCGGGAAGGCCGTCAGATGGACGCTGTCTGGGGCCGCCTCGTCGACCGCCACGATCAGGTTCTGGTACATCGCATCGGTCAGGAAGGGGAGGATCGGCGCGAGCATCCGGGTCACCGCGACGAGCGCCTCGTGCAGCGTGGCGAACGCGGCTGCCTGATCCGTGGGGTCGTCCGACCGCGAGAACCGCCGACGGGACAGGCGCAGGTACCAGGTGGACAGCCCATCCATGAACTCGCTCAGCGCGCGTGTGGCGCCGACCGCATCCACGTCGCGCAGACGTTCCTCCAGGACGACCGCGGTCCCGGCCGCCCGCGACAGGATCCAGCGATCGAGCACCGGTCGGTCGGCCACCGCAGGCGTGGTCGCGGCTCCCGGATTCCAGCCGGCGAGGCGGGCGTAGGTGGTGAAGAACGCGTACACGTTCCACAGGACGAGCAGTTCGCGTCGAGCCTCGTCTGCGGCGTGCCACCCGAACGGGATGTTCTCCTCCGGGCGGGCCTTCGCGAACATCCAGCGCATGACATCGACGCCCATCCGCTCGGCGGCCTCGTCGAAGTCGATGGCGTTGCCCCAGCTCTTGTGCATCGGGCGCCCGTCCTCGCCAAAGACCAGGGCATAGCCGAAGATCGTCTTGAACGGCGGTTCGCGGCGGAGCACCGTCGACATCGCGAGCATGCTGTAGAACCAGTTTCGGAACTGGCCGGGAAAGCTCTCGGTGATAAAGTCGGCCGGGAACCACTGCGCCCAGTACTCGGGGTCCTCGCGGTAGTGGAGCGTGGAGAACGGCACGATCCCGGCGTCCAGCCACGGATTGCCGACGTCCTTGATCCGTCCGACCGATTCCCCGCAGCCGTCGCAGGCGATGCGGACCGCATCGACGTGCGGGCGATGCGGCGTGTGCCCCTCGAACGCCTCCCAGCCCTCGAGCGCGCGAGCCTGAAGGTCGTGGCGGCCGCCCACGACCGAGACCGTGCCACATGCTTCGCAGTCGTAGATCGGGAGGGCGAGACCCCAGTAGCGCTTCTTGCTGATCATCCAGTCGTGCATGTTGCGGAGCCAGTCCAGCTCACGCTCATGCCCGAAGTCCGGGATCCACCGGATCTGGTCCACTACGTCCATGATCTGGTAGCGCAGGCTCGCATCGACCTCCTCCGGTGTCAGCGACTCACGTGGCTTGTCATACAGCGGACCCATGCTGATGTACCACTCGTCCACGAGCCGGAAGACCAGCGCCGTACCGCACCGCCAGCAGTGCGGGTAGCGGTGGGTGATCGTCTCGAGGCGCTGGAACCGACCTTCGCGCCGGAGGTGCTCGATGATCGGTTCGGCGACATCGCGCACGTCCCGGCCCGTCAGCGGCCCGAACCCGGCGACGATGACGCCCGATTCGTCGAGCGGCGCCACGACCGGCAGTCCCAGCGACTTGCCGAGCTGGTAGTCCTCGGCGCCACAGCCGGGCGCGATGTGGACGATCCCGGTGCCTTCGTCCTCGCCGACCTCGTCCCAGGCGACCACGACGTGCTGGTACGGCTCGCCGGGCGTGTCGCGCGTCCCCGCCGCGAACGCGCTTCGGACGGCCGGCAGCTCGTCGAACGGCCCTTCGTACCGCCAACCGACGAGCTCGCTGCCGAGGCGCTCTTCGAGGATCTCGAATGGACCGTCGAGAGCCAGCTTCAAGGTGCCGCGTGCCAGCCAGTAGCGGTCTTCGCCCTGCCTGACCAGCACGTAGCGCAGGTCCTTGCCGACCGCCGCGGCGACGTTGGACGTGAGCGTCCAGGGCGTCGTCGTCCAGACCAACAGAGACTCGCCAGTGCGGTCCAGCAGCGGAAGCCGGACGGTCAGACCGGGGTCCTCCTTGTCCTGGTAGCCCTCGTTCAGCTCGGTCTGTGACAGGCCGGTCCCGCAGCGGGTGCACCACGGCATCGTGTCGTCGCCCTTGTACAGCCAGCCCCGCCGATGGCATTCGGCGAGGAAGCCCCAGATGAGGTCATTGTTCTCGTTGCTGAAGGTGAAGTACGAGCCCCCGGTGTCCGGCATCCCGAGCCGGCCGACGAGCATCTCGACGCTGTCGCTGACCGGACCGTTCGGACCATCGATGGTCGTCTGCGCAGACGGGTCGGAACCCAGCAGGTCGTGCAGGCGGCGCAGTTCCGCCGGATCGTTCCAGTCGCTCCACATCCCCAGCCGGATCGATTGCTCCGTCTGGCGGGCCGCATAGGTCAGCACGCGCTGCTTGCACAGGGTCACGAACTCGGCGATGCCGTACGCCTCGATGTCACGCTTGGAGGTGAAGCCGAGATCGCGCTCGACGTTGACCTCCACCCACAGCCCCTGGCAATCGAACCCGTTCTGGTAGCGCTGGTCCTCGCCGAGCATCGCGTGGAAGCGCTGGTACAGGTCCTTGTAGGCGCGGCCCCAGGCGTGGTGGACGCCCATCGGATTGTTCGCCGTGATGGGACCGTCCAGGAAGCTCCAGTGTGGACCGTCCGCGTTCCTGGCACGGAGCCGGGCGAAGGTCCGACGCTCACGCCAGAGCGCCAGGATGTCATGTTCCTGGCTGACGAGATCGGGCCTGGCGGGAACGGCGTCGAACATCCGGCTCCAGTAGCGTGGCGTGGTCGGGGGCGGCCGCAGACAGCCCTGACAGGCCGATTCGGCGGGTCCGGGTATCCTACCTGCGATGCACGAAACGCAGGAGCCGCGACCGCGCGTCCGCTCTCCCTTCACGGCGGCCTTCCTGTCTCTGCTGTTCCCGGGCCTCGGGCAGTGGTACGCCGGCGCCACCACGCGGGCACTCGCCTTCGCCGCCGTGCCGATCCTCGCGATCGCCCTGCTCGCCGGGATCGGCCTTCGCATGGACCGGATCGCACTCCTCGGGCTGGTGTTCGATCCCAACGTCCTGAACCTGGTGTTCGTGCTGAACCTCGTGGTCCTCGTGTATCGAGTCGTCGCGATCGTCGACGCCTACCGGGTGGCCGAGTTCATGAACGCCCAGGCGGCCTCTGGCGACGGTCGCGCCGGCCGAGCCCGTCTTGGCCGCAACCCGCTCTCGATCGCCGGCCTGCTGGCCGTGCTGCTGGTCATGGCCACGAGCCACGTCGTGGTCGCGCGCTACGACGCCTTCGCGATGGACCTCGTGGACCGCGGCTGCGACGGGATCTTCATCGGCGAGGGCACCGCCCAGGACTGCCCCGACGAGGCGAGCGCCACCGCCTCACCGTCCGCGGCCGGGTCCGACGACCCATCCGAGGAACCGACCGACTCCCCCACTCCGGAACCCACGCTCATCGGCACGCCGGTCCCGAACGTGGCGATCGCCCCGTGGGACGGCAAGGAGCGCCTGAACATCCTCCTCATCGGCGCCGACGAACAGGGCGGTGGGCACAACACGGACACGCTGATCACGGTGTCGATCGATCCGGTCACCAAGCAGGTCGCCATGTTCAGCCTGCCGCGCGACACGGTCGACGTCCCCATCCCGCAGGGCCCGGCTCGCCAGGTCTGGGGCCGCAGTTACTCGGGCAAGATCAACAGCTTCTTCGCCAACAACCGCCACCGCTCGGACCTGTGGTCCGGGAACGACCGGACGCGCGGGTATAACGCGCTCAAGTCCGTCCTCGGCGAGCTGTACGACCTGGACATCAAGTACTTCGTGGAAGTCAACTTCGAGGGCTTCCAAAAGGTGGTCGACTCGGTCGGCGGCGTGACCATCAACGTCCAGATCCCGGTCTCCGACGACCGCTTCCCGGGCGAGCGGGGCAAGCTCTACCGGCTGTACATCCCGACCGGGATCCAGCACATGGACGGGGCGCAGGCCCTGAAGTATGCCCGGTCGCGCCACTCGTCGACGGACTTCGACCGTGGTCAGCGCCAGCAGCGCGTGCTTCTGTCGCTTCGCGAGCAGGCGGACCCGCAGAACCTCATCCCGAAGCTGCCCGAATTGATCGCCGCCCTCAAGAAGACGGTCCGCACGGACGTGCCGCTGGACCAGATGGACGAATTGCTCGGGCTGGCGTCCGAGGTCGACACGAAGAACATCCGCTCTTACGTCTTCGCTCCCCCGCTCTACTCGCGGGACACCTGCTCGGACCCGCGCGGCTGCGTGGTCATCCCGAACGTCCAGCGGATCAGGGCCGCGGTGAAGGATGCCTTCACCGCCGACCCGGCCAGTGAGGCGCTGCGTCAGACGCTCGCCGCCGAGGGAGCCGGCCTGTGGGTCCTCAACGGGACGAAGGACTCGGGACGCGGCTCGGACCTGGCCGGCTACCTGGACTACCACGGGGTCGCCGCATCGGCGCCGCGCCAGCGCCCGGAGGGTGCCGTCCCGTCCAACACGCGGATCGTCGTCTACAACGGCGCCGAGGACACAATGCCCGAGACGATCGCGTACCTCGAGAAGGTCTTCGGGGTCAAGGTCAAGCTTGCCGACGACCCGGCCATCCGAACCGACATCGTCATCACGATCGGGAACAAGACGCCTCGGCTCGAGGCCCCGGTCGGCGCCTAGCGACGTGGATCCGGAGCGCTAGACGATGGGCGTCAGCCAGTGCTCGTATTCGGGCAGCTTGCCGCGGACCGCGTCGAAGTAGCGGTCGCGCAGCAACCGGCCGATCGGGCCGATGGCGCCCGATCCGACCGGACGGTGGTCCACCTCGATGACCGGGGAGATCTGGACACCGGTCCCACACAGGAACGCCTCGTCCGCGATGTACAGCTCGGATCGGTCGATCGAGCGGGTCTCGACCGGGATCCCCTCGTTGCGCATGAGCTCCATCATCGCCTTGCGGGTCACCCCTTCGAGCAGGTCGTCGCTGACCGGCGGGGTCAGCGCCACGCCATCGCGGACCACGAAGAGGTTGGCCGCGGAGGCCTCGTTGACGTGGCCGCTGGCTGTCAGCACGAGCGCCTCGTCGAAGCCGTTCAGCTCCGCCTCGGACTTCTGGAAGGCCATGTTCACGTAGCCGCCGACGATCTTGCCGCGGGCCGGGATCGCCTCATCGGCGTTGCGACGCCAGGACGACGTCATCACTCGGCAGCCCGTATCCGTGTCGATGTAGTTGCCGAACGGCAGGGCGATGATGTACAGCTCGTTCTCGAGCTCATGGAGTCGAACGCCGATGACCCGGCTGGACTTGTAGAACGACGGCCGGATGTAGGCGTCCTCGCGGAATCCGTTGCGGCGGACCGTCTCGACGATGAGGCCCGTCAGCTCGTCGACCGACGGGACGTCCTCCATCAGCAGGATCTTGCAGGACTGGCGGATCCGCTCGACGTGCTCACGGAGCTTGAGGCCGTAGAGCACGCCCTTGTCGGCGTTCCAGTAGGCCCGGATCCCCTCGAACGTGGCGGTCCCGTACATGAACGCGTGGGTCATGACGCTGACCTTGGCATCGCGCATCGGGACGAACGCGCCCTCGAAGTAGCAGATGAGGTCGTCCAGCGCGGCGGGCGCCGGGGCGTGATGCGCGGTCGGGGCCGGCGTGTCGGCCGACTTCTGAGTGATCATCGGGTCAAGGCTCCATCGACGAGGAGCCGGAGTATATCAGTGGGCCGCCTCGCCTCCGCCGATGACACCGGTCACCACGAGGCCCACCAGGACCAGATACGTCGCGTAGAACAGGCCGCCGATCAGCAGACCGCGGCCTCGCAATCGACCGGATCTGGCCATCGGCAGGAAGATGAACGCCGACGACAGGAAGGCGATCCCGGCCGAAGCGAACGCGATGTACGAGCCTGGTCCGATGGCCCAGCTGCTGGAGGCGAAGAGCAGGGCCACGACCGTAGGGATCGTCGACTGGAACACCATCGCCCCGGTGATGTTGCCCATCGCGAGCGTGTCCTTGCCCTGGCGGACCCACAGGACCGAGTTAAACTTCTCGGGCAGCTCCGTCGCGATCGGGGCGATGACGAGGGCCAGCAGGAGCTCGTCGACGCCGAACTGGTTGGCAAGGTGCTCGACCGCATTCACGAAGAAGATCGCACCCAGGATGATCAATCCAAGGGCCGCGACGACCTGCACGTTCACGATCCGTAGCCGCGGTTCGGCCGGGTCGTCGTTGTGCGCGGTCCGGTCCAGTCGGTGGAAGCGGAGCGGCGTCAGGTCCTCGAGGTCCACCGACGCATCGGCCTCGAAGTGGCCTTTGACGTACCAGGCGTAGATGCCGAGCAGGATCACGGCCACGATCCACTTGAGCCAGACCGGCTCCAGTGGCAGGAACGCGGCGCCTATGGCGATCCCGTAGGCCACCGCGAAGTAGCCCATATCATGGCTCAGTACGCGCGTGTCCACGAGCATCGTGTCGCCCGCCGGGCGACGGTGCCTGACCATCAGGACCGCGATCCCGGTGACGAACATCGCGAGGGTCGCCAGCATGAACGGGGCGCCCAGGATGGCCCCCACGCCCACCTCGTTGGAGGCCTCGCCGGTCGCGAACAGGATCGCGATGATCGGGATCATCGTCTCCGGCAGGGCCGTGCCGACCGCCGCGAGGACCGATCCGACCGCCCCTTCCGCAAGGTTCAGCTTCCGTCCGAACCACTCGATGCTGTTGGTGAAGAGTTCGGCGCCGAGCAGGATGATCAGGAAGGCGAAGACCAGGATCAGGATGTCCACGGGCGAGTCAGTGCTCCAGTGCGATCGAGGTGACGATGCCGACAGCGATGATGGCCAGGATCCCAAGACCCACGGCCACCATGCGCCATTGTCCCTCACGAGCGAATCCGACGGATGAAACGGCCACCCGCACGATCGGTGTCGCGATGACGACGATGAGGCCCAGCCAGAGGAACCCGGTCGGGACGCCGGCAGCGAGCTCGGCCACGAGCAACGCCGGGTCGAAGACCGGCCCGCCGACGAGGGGCGAGATCCCATCCACGACCATCAGGACCACGCCGATCGAAAGCAGCCCCACCGCGACGTAGGTCATCGCGATCATCAGGCGACCGACCGTCGAGTCGAACCCGCGATCCCTCATCCGACGGCCTTGAGAAGCATCTGGATGGCCACGTAGACCAGGACCACGACGAACAGGGCGCGCAGGTAGCGCAGGTCGATCCGCGGGGCGACGCGGGATCCCAGCGTGGCACCCAGGAAGACGCCGATGGCGGTCGGTCCGGCGACGTACGGGTCGATCTCGCCGCGGAGCAGGTAGATGACGGCACTGGCGGCCGCGGTGATGCCGATCATCAGGTTGCTCGTGGCCGTCGCCACGCGCAGGGGCACGCCCATCGTGATGTGCATCAGCGGGACCTTGATGATCCCGCCGCCAACGCCGAGCAGCGCCGACACGATCCCGGCGAACGTGGCCCCGACCACGCCCTTGCCCATGTTCCGCACGACGTAGCCGTCCGGGGCCCCTTCCTCGCCCGTGGGTTCCGGCTCCGGACCGTGTCGCCGGCGGACCATCGTGAAGGCGATGTAGCCGAGCAGCATGGCGAACAGGAGCGCCAGCAATCGCTCGTCGAGCAGGAATGCGACGGATCCGCCGACGAGCGCACCGAGGGCCGTGAACAGCTCCAGGTTCATGCCCAGGCGAAGGTTGGCGACGTGGCGCTCCAGGTAGACCCCGGCCGCGGCACTGCTGGTCATGATCACACTCACGAGCGAGACGCCGACCGCTTCACGCAGGGGCAGCCCGAACCCCAGGGTCAACAGCGGGACGATGAGGACGCCGCCGCCCAGGCCAAGCAGCGACCCGAAGAGCCCGGCCGCGGCCCCGCCGCCGACCATGAGCAACCCGACGATCACCGCGATCCGTCGCGGATCGGATCCGGCCGCCCGATCGGCACGGGATCAGGGGCGAAGGTGCTGGGGCGCGTACGGGAGCAGGGCCACGTGGCGGGCGCGCTTGAGGGCGACGGCCAGCTCACGCTGGTGCCCGGCGCAGGTGCCGGTCTTGCGTCGCGGCTCGATCTTGGCGCGCTCCGAGAGATAGCGCCGAAGTCGGTTGACTTCCTTGTAATCGATCTGGACCGTCTTGTCGGCGCAGAACGCGCAGACCTTGCGGCGACGACGGTCGCGGTAGAAGTCGTCGCGCTTCTTCGGTCGGGCGGATGGAGGCATGTGGTCTGGTCTCCTGGATCAGAAGGGAAGGTCGTCGAGTTCGGTGGTGTCGGACGGCGCGCTTGGGCCACCCGCGGGCGCGCCGCCGGCGTATGGCGTGCCGGTGAATCCACCGCCACCGCCATCGTCGTCGCGACCGCGCGCCACCATGCTGATGACGTTGTCCGCGGCGACATCCAGCGAGAATCGCTTCTCGTTGTCCTTGCTCATGTACTCGCTGGTCTTGAGCCGGCCTTCGACGAAGACCTTCATCCCCTTGCGGAACTGCTCGGCGGCTCGTTCGGCCCGATCGCCGAAGACGCTGACGCGGTACCAGTCCGTGCCCTCGTCCACCCAACCGCCCTGGCCATCCGGCTTGCTGTGGCTCACCGCGACGCTGAACTGGGTCACGGGCTTGCCGCTGGGCATGTAGCGCATCTCTGGATCGCGACCCAGATTGCCGATGAACATGATCTTGCAGAATGCCATCGTGGGATCCTCCGTCAGTCGATGGCGGCCGGGGCCGCCTCGGTCTCGGACTCGTCGATCCGCTCGGGGATGTCGTCCTCGTCCTCGATCTCGTCGTCGGACGGAAGGAGGGCGTCATCCAGGGCGTCGACGTCCATGTCGTCCCCATCGTGCGACGCCCGTGACGGGCGCTCGACGCGGGTGACGAGGTGGCGGATGACCTCCTCGGTGATGAGCAGGCTGTGCTCGAGTTCGGTCAGGGCCTCGGGCGGCGACTCGAACAGCACGATCTGGTATGAGCCTTCGCGATGGTGACCGATGGGATAGGCCAGCCGGCGTCGGCCCCACGGGGCGACCTTGATGATCTGGCCGCCGGCGGCGACGATCAACCGGGTGGACTTGTCGATGACAGCTTGGCTCTTGTCGTCCGGAACGTCCGGGCTGAGCACGAGCATGAGTTCGTAACGGCGCATGCGCGCAGGCACTCCTTCCAATGGGTATGCCCCGTCGACGGCACGGCCGGCGCGGAGCGGAAAGGAAATCGGAGCGGGAGTGTAGCACGAGCTCGCGGGTCACCTGTCGAAAAGACCTCGGCTCGATGTATCCTCTGACCATCCCCAGCATCCAGCATCCCGTCGACCTCGGTCGACCCGCCTACCCGGAGACCTCGTTGCCCGCCAGCAAGATCCTTCTGCTCGACGCCGATACGACATTCGCGGAGACCATCGCGACGGCCCTGACCGGGGTCGGCTACACGGTCATCTCGACCGCGAACTCCGACGAGGCGTTCGTTGCCGCACCTGACAACCAGCTCATCATCCTGGACGTCGTGACCGGTGACCGGTCAGCCGCCGACTTCTGCCGCGAAGTCCGGACCACGCCGACCATGGCGTCCATCCCGGTCCTGTGCATCGGCCAGTCGGACGATGTCGAGGAGCGGATCGCCTTCCTCGAGGCCGGCGCTGACGATGTCATCGCCAAGCCGTTCGATCCACGCGAGCTCGAAGCGCGGGTCGAGGCGCTGCTCCTCCGCTTCCAGCGATCGAAGGACCTCGGGCCCGTCGCGGCGAACGACGGTCTGATCCTGGCGAAGGCCCGCCGGACCGTCGTCTGCTTCAGCCCGAAGGGCGGGGTCGGGACGACGACGATCGCCGTGAACGTCGCGGTCACGGCCGCCGCCCGACGTCCGGACCAGGTGGTCCTCATCGACCTGGATCTCCAGTTCGGCGGTGTCGCCACGCATCTCAACTTGACCCCGGCGCATACGCTGGCGGACGTGGTCCGCGAGCCGGCGGCGCTGCGCGAGCCGGAGCTGCTGCGCTCGTACGCGACACACCACTCCAGCGGCCTCCATGTGGTCGCGGCCCCGGCGACCCCTGAGCTGGCCGATCTCGTCACACCGGAGCACATCAGGCCGCTGCTGGACGTGGCGCTCGATGGCTATGCGCTGGTCGTCGTCGATGCCGGCTCCCACCTCGACGAGCGGGTCATGAATGCGTTCGAAGTCGCGGACACGGTCATCCTGCCGGTCTATCCGGAGATCTCTGCGCTCAAGGCCCTGCATGGGCTGCTCGAGTATCTGAGCGAGGCCGGCTCGGTCGGATCGAAGTCGATGTTCGTCCTCAACAGCCTGTTCGCGCGGGAGATCCTCAAGCTGCGCGACGTGGAGAGCGCCCTGGGCCAGCGGATCTCGATCGAGCTGCCGTACGACCCGTTCGTCTACCTGAAGGCGATCAACGAGGGCATCCCCGTCGTCATCGGGGCGCCGCGCACGGCACCCGCCGAGCGCCTGATCAAATTGAGCGGCACGGCCTTCGGCGAGGACGACCACCGCATGCCAGCGGCCGCTCCGGCCAAGAAGTCCGGCGGGCTGTTCGGGCGCCGCCGCGGCTGACGGCCTTCGTGGCGAGCGGGGCCGGCGCGTCGCAGGCGCCATGCGGTCGGGCCCTCGCGTGGGCGAGGAGGGTGACCAGCAGGTGCACGATCCCCACGAACGAGCGTGGACCACGACCGGAATCGACCGACTTTGCAGTCTGGTCGCGGGTCCACGAGGGGTTCGTTGCCGTCGTGCACCTGACAGGCACGTGCCACCGCTCCGACGTCCGCTACGCTTCGGCGCAGGCCGGAGTGGCGGAATTGGCATACGCAGCGGACTTAAAACCCGCGGCCCGCAAGGGATTCCGAGTTCGAATCTCGGCTCCGGCACCAGCCACGCACGTGTAGCAGGATCCCCGTTGCGACGAGCGGGATGGTGGGCCTCGGACCGGACCCTTAGCCGGTCCGCCGCAGCGTGGCGTCGCCGGTCGGCCGGCGCGACTGGATCAACCGGACGGATCGCCGACGCGGCGAGCGCGCCAGGAGTCTGGCATCCTCGGCACGCAGTTCGTCGAGTCGCCTAGCGAGGTCCGGGGCGAGGCCCGCCTCCATCGCCTGTTCGTTGCGCCGCCAGGTGGCGAGAATGTCGCTGATCAGTTGGTCGCCCACGTTCGATGCACGTTCCTTGCCGTCGAGGCCGTCTGGGGGATTGCCAGCGTCGCACACCGGCTTTGCAGTCGACCTTGCAGCCGCCGTCTCGATGTCGAAAGCGGATCGCTGATCTGCAGCCTCGCATGAAACGGCCCCGAAGGGCCGTATCGTGCTCGGAGTGTGGAGGCGACCTAGACCGCCTCCGCTTCCAGCTTCATGCCCGCGAGGCGAAGGCCGATGTAGGCGATGGCCTGCCCGAATTCCTCGTAGCGCTCGGGCTCGACCGGGATGACCTCCGGAGCGGTCCGCGCTGCGTCGGGCACAACGACGAAGGTAGCCGGGCGATCGCGTTCGATATCGAACTGGATCCGTCGGATGTTCGCGAACGAGGTGTCCATGATCAGCCGGTGTTCGTCGGCGATCGCGAGCCGACGGTCGGTCACGATCACGATGGCGTCGCCTGCAACGGCTTGCATCTCCAGCCGTTCGTCCTGAAGGAGGATGGGTTCGAGGTGCACGAATGCCGGATGGTGCACGAATGCCGGATGGTCAGTCATTGTCGCTCCCTGGGCAGATGAGGCCCCGGTGTTCAGTGCAGGAGCCGGAGGGCCATCGGGCTCACCGTCGGATGTCATCCGGTGCGGCGAACCCAAGCCAACGTACTCGCCAGAGCGGTCCGGCCGTGCATGAGCAACAAGCCTTCGAGGCGACGCCCGTATCGCAGTGTGCGAT
>JBKJXL010000190.1:0-2644 GCA_046716225.1 Candidatus Limnocylindrales bacterium
GGTCGGCGCCGATCCCGACGTCCACTCGACCTGCGGTTCGCCGCCGCCGCTGGGTCGCTGGCGGTCGAGGCGATCGGGCTCGACGGGGTGCCGGATCGGGGCGCGGTCATCGTCCGGCGGACCCGCGAGACGGTCCGGCGCGCCGTCATCCCGACCATTGAGCCACAGGTCGGCGACTACATCGAGGCCGACGGGGCGCCCTGACCGGACGTGCGGGTGAGGCGTCGGCGGATCCGATCGGCACGTCGTCGCAGATCCCGTTCGAGGGCCGGTTCCGGGTAGCCGATCCGCCGCCGCCGCTCCGCCTGGGCCAGACCGGTGCTCACGAGGCGAAGCGCCAGGGGCAAATCGCGGAACCGGTGTTCCTGCAGCTTGGCGGCCTCGATGGCCGCCACGATGCCCGTCCTATCCGACCGACCTAGCAGTGAATCCCACGACCGAACGGCTGCCCCCAGGTTACCAGCGCGCCGCTGCAACCTCGCCCGCTCGATGACGATGCGATCCGTCGTCCAGGGGCCGTCGGGTCGAGGACGCGTTGGCCGCTCGATGTCCGCGAGCCGGGTGCCGAAGTTGGGCCTGGCCTGCGGCGACCACCAGGCCGGTTCCGACACGGCGGACCGGTCGCGTGCCGCCGAACCTCGCGGCGGTGGCAACGGGGCATCCGCGGCGATGTCGAGACACTCGAGCGCTTCGGTCAGCCGGCCCTGGCGGGCGTAGGCACGGGCCAATCCGGCGAGGTCGCCGGGATGGCTGCGTGGCCAGGTGCGGCGGTCCGCGAGCCCCGTGGCGAGGTGCGCGAGCAGGCGCGCCAGCGAGCGCACGTCCTGATCGTTGTGGCGGACCACGTCCGCCAGCGGCTCGGCCGATCCACCGCGCAGGAAGTCGAGGTAGCGGCCGGGGATCTCCCAGCCTTCGACATCGCCGTGGCGACGGATGTCGAGCAGGTCTTCCTCGGCAGTCTTGAGGCGCGCGTCCACCATGCGATGCCGGAACAGACGACGGACGACCGGCAGGAGGTCCAGGTGGCCGGCATGGGCGGGTGGCGCCGACCCATGCAGGCGGTACCGGGCGACGAGCAGGGGCCAGTCGAAGCTGCGCCCGTTGTAGGTCACGAGCCAACCGTCGGGCGGGATGAGCTCCGCCAGGGCCGCGAGCATCGCCGGTTCGTCGGCATGGTCCGGTACCAGCAGCTGGACCTGGCGGAATGTCTCGCCCTCCCACCAGCCGAGACCCACGAGGAACGCGACGGTCCCGGCCGCGGTGGCCAGTCCGGTCGTTTCGGTGTCGAGGCAGATGAGCGCAGTCGATGACGACGGTTGGCCGGGCAGGATCGCGAGCATGGGGCGGTCGACCGGGATCGAGCGCGGCGGTTCCTCGTACCACACGACCGAGCCCGCCGCGGACCGTCGGACCTCGCCACCGACCGCAGCCGCCAGCCGTTCCGCCAGTCCCGGTCCCGACTGTGGCGCGATCCGGGCCGGCGCTGGATCCGGCGCACCCGGTGTTGTCACCGGGCTGCCGATCGCTTCCCGGTACCTGGCCAGGCGCCTGGCCAGGAGGGCCTGCTGGTCGATCACGTCGCGATACGTGTGTCGCAGGACGCGCCAAGCTCGTCGAGCAGACGCAGGCTGAGGGCACGCGCGTCGATCTCGGGCTCGAGGCGGGGCCCTGTGCAGGCCGGACATCCCGCATCGCAGCCGCAGGCGCGAATGAGGTCCGCGGCGGCCGCGATGAGCTCGTCGTGGCGTTCCCACAGCCGCTCCGAGAGCCCGATGCCGCCCGGTACCGACTCGTACAGGTAGATCGTCGGTTCCTCGGCGTGCGGGGACCGCACCTGGCTGACCAGACCCAGGTCGCGAGGGTCGACCATCAACAGGACCGAAGCGACGGTCTGGATCGCCCGGCCGCTGCCCAGCAGCGCGATGTCCAGTTCGTGCCGCCGCCACCGGTCCCGGACACCTTCGGCGGTCAACCAGTACGCGGTCGTCTGCAGCTCGATCTCGGGCAGGTGGATCCTGCCCCAGCCCAGGTTCTCGTTCGTGACGAACTTCAGCTTCTTGTAGATCGTCGCGAGGCTCGCGACCATGACCTCGCCGTGACGGCGGTGTCCACCGACCGATGGCGCTTCGGCGAAGACGTCGAGTGGCTTGAGCGTCACCGCGCGGTCGGCCTGCGTGTAGTGGTCGACGTCGACTCGGCGGACGTAGGCCTTGTGTTCGTCCCAGTCGAGCCGGTCCACATGGAACTGGACGGACTCGTGCAGGTAGATCGCGTCCTCGTGGACGAGCGTCTGGGCGGCAAACAGGTCCACCTCGCCGATGACCCGCGGCCGGTCAGGGGTCGTGTCGATGATGACCACGTTCTCCTGGGCGGCGGTCCGAAGTGAGACGGCCGAGGCCGGGAAGTTCTCGCTGGACCAGTACCAGCGGCGGTCGCCGGCCTGGCGGACCTGGCCGTCCTCGGCAAGGAATGCCAGGAGGTCGTCCGCCTCGGCCGCGCCGAACCGATCGCCGGGGGCGAACGGCAACTCGAACACCGCCGCCCGCAGGTGGGCCAGCAGGACGTGGAGGTTGTCCGGGTCCACACGAGCTTCCTCGGGCGAGCCCTCCAGGAGGAACTCGGGGTGGTGGACGACGTACTGATC
>JBKJXL010000191.1:0-4616 GCA_046716225.1 Candidatus Limnocylindrales bacterium
GGTTGGTCCTTCGCCAGGCGAACTTCCGCGAACTGGCCGCGGTCGCGCCCGAGGCCGGGTTCACGATGGCCGACGGCTGCCTGTTCGACCTGGGCCTGTCCAGCTTCCAGCTGGCCGACACCGATCGCGGGTTCGGCTTCCGGGCCGGTGGCCCGCTCGACATGCGCTTCGACACGTCGCGCGGCGTCCCCGCCGGCGAACTGATCGCCACGCTCAGCGCCGACGAGCTGACCGCCCTGTTCCGCCGCTACGGCGAGGAGCCCAAGGCGTCGCGCATCGCCCTGGCGATCGTGGACGCGCGCAAGACGGCGCCTGTCTCCACGGCCGAGGACCTGGCAGCGCTCGTCGCGACGGTCGTGCCGCCCAACCCCCGGATCCCGCGCCGCACCCACCCCGCGACGCGGGTCTTCCAGGCGCTGCGGATCGCCGTGAACGAAGAGCTCGAAGCCCTGCAGGCCGGCCTGGCCGCCGCGCTCGATCTCCTGCGGCCCGGCGGCCGACTCGTCGTCCTGAGCTACCACTCCCTGGAGGATCGGATCGTCAAGCGGTTCTTCCAGGCCGAGCGGCGCGGCTGCGTCTGCCCGCCCGAGGTCCCCATCTGCGTCTGCGGCCGGAACCCCCGGCTGCGCCTCATCACCCGTCCGTCGCTGACGCCCACAGCGGTCGAGATCGAGGTCAACCCCAGGGCCCGCAGTGCCCGCCTGCGAGCGGCCGAGCGACTCGCCGCCTGAGTCAGCGCAGCCCCGATACCGGAAGGAGGAGTCCCCATGAGCAAGCGCCATCAGTCCAGCCGTCGCAAGACGTACGGCCGCCGTCAGCACGAGGTTCGTGAGCGATCCGACCGCCAGCAGCAACAGGAAGGGTTCGACGTGGAGCTGACCGACTGGGGTCCGTCCGCGCCGTCCGACCCGTTCGCCTTCCTTGACCCGCGGAGTCCACGCCTGCGCTTCTCGGCAGGCGACTGACCATGGCCGTCTACCAGGGCGCCCGCCCACGGATCATCAGCTTGCCCGGGCGCCCGCGGATCGCGGAAGGCCCGGCGCTCGAGCGTCGGCGAGCCAGGACCGCGATCCGGGCTGGTCATCGCTCGAACCGACTCGGACTCGTCCTGACCGGCATCGTCGTCGCCTTCCTGCTGGCCTTCTTCTGGCTCGCGCAGGACGTTCGCGTCTCGGCCACCGGGTATGACATCGGTCGCCTCGAGGTCGCCCGCCAGCGGCTGGACGCGAAGCTTCAGGACCTCAACTCGGACCTGAATCGCCTCGGCCATGAACCGGCCATCCGCAAGCAGGCCATCGACAACGGCCTGGGCCAGCTGGACGACGTCATCGTCCTCCCGGCGCGCTGATCGCCCGACATGCTGGGTCGAACCGATTCGCGACGTCGCCTGATCGCCCTCCTCCTGATCTTCGTGGTGGGCGCGCTCGCGCTCGTGGCGCGTCTGGCGTTCTGGCAGGTGGGGCAACGTGACTTCCTGATCGACCAGGCCGCCTCGCAGACGTCCATCCGGATCGAGGAACCGACCAAGCGCGGCGAGATCTACGACCGCACCGGGACGGTCGTCCTCGCGACATCGGTGGCCCGCGATCGCCTGGTGGCGTCGCCGAAGACGATGACCCGCCAAGAGCGGAAGGGGACCGCGGAGGCCCTCATCTGGATGCTGGGCCTGGATGAGGAAGCGGCGATCGTGCTCCGGGAGCGCATCGATCAGAAGGACAAGCCGTACGTTGTCCTGGCGCGCGGTATCGAACCCGCCATGGCCGACCGGATCCGGGCGGCGTCCCGCGACGGCAGGATCCAGGGGATCTCGCTCGAATCGGAGCCGTTGCGGGTTTACCCACAGCCAGGCGGTGGCCCGGACTCGACCCTGGCCGCGCACCTCCTTGGGTTCGTGAACCGCGAGGGTCAGGGGCAGTACGGCGTGGAGCAGTACTACCAGGATGTCCTGGGTGGCTCCCCACGGACCACCGTCTCGGATCGGGATGCGAGCGGCCAGGCCGTCCCCGGCAGCGCCGAGGTGATCGCCGCGGGTTCACCGGGCGAGGACATCAGCCTGACCATCGACGCCGGCCTGCAGAGCGCCGTCGAACAGGAGCTGCTGGCGACCTGGATCGCGGACCAGGCCAAGAGCGTGTCGGCCATCGTCATGGATCCGTACGACGGCCAGATCTACGCCGAAGCCACCTACCCGTCCTATGACGCGAACCAGTACCGCGCCATCGCGGCGAACGACCCGGACCGCTTCATCGACCCGAACGTCTCGGGCGTCTACGAGCCCGGCTCGGTATTCAAGATGATGACCGCCAAGGCGGCCCTGGAGGCGAAGACGGTCCGCATCGGGACCCGGATCAAGGACATCGGCACCCTGCGGCTGGACAAGGGCCGGGCCAAGGTCGACAACGCGGACCGCCGAGGGATGGGCTGGATGTCGTTCGAGGACGCCATCGCCTACTCGCGCAACGTCGTCGCCGCGAAGGTCGCGATGGGCCTCGGCGACACGACCGCAACGTCCGCCACGCTGCTCCACGACACCTGGCTCGAGCTCGGTTTCGGTCGGCAGACGGGGATCGACCTTTCGGGTGAGGTTCGCGGCCTCGTCAACGACCCGGCCATCTCGCCGTGGCAGCAGATCGATCTGGCCAATGCCTCGTTCGGACAGGGCGTGGCCGTCACGCCGATCCAGCTCGCGACGTCGTACGCGGCGTTCATGAACGGCGGGACGCTGGTCACGCCACATGTGGTCAAGACGATCGGCGACCGTGAGATCGCCACCGCAGCGGGCCCTCGCGTGTTGAGCCCGGCGACCTCCAGGCAACTGGTGGGCCTGATGGCCCACGTCATCGATACCGTGCCCTTCTATCGCGACCGCACGATCGTCCCGGGCTTCTTCGTCGGCGGCAAGACCGGCACGGCCCAGATCTGGGACGCGAAGCGCAAGCGCTGGAAGGACGACTTGTTCAACTACTCGTTCGTCGGCTACATCGCGCGGCAGATCGGCCAGCCCGACCTCGTCATCGCGATCCGCATCGAGGAGGGGACGCCCACGGTCCGCAAGGTGGGTCAGCTCGAGATGAACACCATGTCGTTCGAGCTCTTCCAGCGGATCGCCTCGAACGCGATCAAGACGCCGGACCTCCTCCGCCATCGGCCGATCGTCGTTGGCGACCCGGACGGATGAACGCGGCCCATGCCAGACTGGATGCCGTGACCGACGTGGATCCGTCGCTCCCGCCGACCGACCCCTCTGGCCCGGCCTTGACCGCCGATGAACTGATCGCGCTGACCGGTGGCCGGCTCGTGTCCCGTTCCACTCGACCCATCCGCGGCGCCGCCGTGGACTCCCGCCTCGTCACGCCGGGCCGGTTGTTCGTCGCCCTGCCGGGCGATCGCACGGACGGTCACGACCATATGAACGACGCGATCGAACACGGGGCCGCCGCCGTGCTGGTGACCCGGCCCGTGACCGAGCCGGATCCCGCCACGGACGTCACGATCATCCGCGTGGCGGACGGCCTCGCGGCGCTCGGCGCGGTGGCGGCGGCATGGCGTCGTCGGTTCGACCCGCGGGTCGTCGGGGTCACCGGCAGTATCGCGAAGACATCCTCGAAGGAGGCGATCGCGGCGGTCCTGTCCCGGCGCTTCACGACGCTCCGGACCGAAGGCAACCGCAACAACGAGGTGGGACTGCCGCTGACCGTCCTGGACCTGGGTCCGGAGCACGAAGCGGTCGTCCTGGAGATGGGCATGTACGTGGGCGGGGAGATCGCCGATCTTGCCCGGATCGCCCGGCCATCGATCGGCATCGTGACCGCCGTCCAGGCGGTCCACTTGTCACGCATCGGGTCGCTGGCCGCGATCGAAGCGGCGAAGGGCGAACTGCTCGAGGCGCTTCCGTCGGATGGGACGGCGGTGCTCAACGCCGACGACGCCATCGTCCGGGGGATGGGCGAGCGGACGTCGGCCCGGATCGTCACCTACGGGTTCGCCGAGGGCGCGGATGTCGGCGCCGAGCGCGTGACGTCGGTCGGCCTGGACGGCATGGCGTTCACGCTCCGCCTCCCGGATGGTCGGTACCCGGCGACGATCCCGGGCCTCGGGCCACTGTCGATCCACAACGGCCTCGCGGCCGCGGCCGTGGGTGTCGCCGCGGGGCTGACCGTCGACGAGATCCTTGACGGCCTGCGTGACGGCTGGTCGGCGCCGCACCGGGTCCAGGTCGTCCGCGCCGGGGGTGTGATCCTGATCGACGACACCTACAACGCCTCACCGGGATCCATGGTCGCCGCCCTCGAGCTCCTTGCGGGACTGCCGGGCCGACAGGTCGCGGTCCTCGGCGAGATGCTGGAGCTTGGCGATGGCCATGAGGCCGGCCATCGGGCGGTCGGCGAGGCGGCCGCCGGGGTCGCGGATCGTCTCGTGGTCGTGGGCGCTGGCGCGGCCGGCATCGCCGACGGCGCCCGTGACGCCGGCCTGGACCCATCGCACGTGACCCTCGTGACCGACCGAGATGCGGCGCTGGACTACCTGCGACCACGTCTCCGCGAGGGGGATGCGGTGCTCGTCAAGGCTTCGCGCGGGATCGAGCTGGACCTGCTCATCGACGCGCTCGCCGCTGA
>JBKJXL010000192.1:0-3034 GCA_046716225.1 Candidatus Limnocylindrales bacterium
CCGTCGCCCAGACGCGCGGCCAGCTCGTCCGCGTGCTGGGCGAACAGAACCTCATCCTCAACGACACCCTGTCCCCGTATCGACCGCCGGAATCGGCGAGGCTCGCGACCGCGCCGAGGGCCGTCTATCAGGTCACGCTTCCTGCGGATCCGACCGGCGGCTACATCGTGGTCTACGAATTCACCGACACCACTTCCGCCGCCGCCGCCGCCGGCGAGCTGCAGGCCTACCTGGCGACGGGTCCAGGTACGGTCCAATCGCGCCAGGGCACGGTCCATATCATCCGCCAGGTCGGGACGACGGTCGCGTACTACGGCTGGCTGCCGGGGGCTTCGAGCGATCCGGGCGCGGCGGGCATCCAGGCTGCGCTCGAAACGCTCGGCAACGGATTCGTCGTCCCCGCGTAGCCCTACTGCGCCTGGACAGGCATCGCCGATTCGACGTCCGCCCAGGCTCGAACCTGGATGCGCTTCACCTTGAGGGTGTGGGTCCGCGGGAAGTCGTCCTCGGGCCACAGGCGCCACGCGGCGATCCGCTGGTTGGGTCCCAGGGTCGCGTTGGCCGCCTTCACGGCGGCATCGAGGCGTTCACGCAGGGCTGCCGGGTCCGGTGGGGCAGCGCCTGGCGCCCCGCCGGCCAGGACGATCGCCTCGATCCGGCCGGGCTGCGTCTCGAGCACGACGGAGTCGCGGATGCCGGCGATCCGCAGCGCGTTCTCGATGTCCTCGGGATACACGTTGAAGCCGTTCGGCAGGACGATGATGTCCTTGATCCGACCGGACAGGATCAGCCGCCGGTCAGCGTCGAAGTGGCCGATGTCGCCGCTCTTGTACCAGCCGTCCTCGGTGAACGCGGCGGCGGTCGCCTCCGGGTTCTCCCAGTAGCCCTTGAACAAGGCCTTGCCGGCGAACTGGATCTCGCCGTCCGCCGCGATACGGACCTGGATCCCTGCCGGTGGACGCCCGACCGTGCCGAGGCCGTGATCCTTGAGCGTGGTGCACGTCCCGATCCCCGTCTCGCTTGCCCCGTAGCCCTGCATGACGATCACACCCAGGTCCTCCCAGCCCTGCTGGAGCGCGGGCGGCAGGAACGCCCCGGCCGACACGAACAGGCGGAAGTGACCACCGAGCTGCTGGTGGACGTTGCGGAACATGATCCGACGGACGGCCATCGGCAGATGGCGAGCGATGCCGCGGAGGCGATCGAAGGCGGCGGCCTTGCCGCGCTTGTCGACCTCGCGCATGATCGCGCTCCAGAACAGGTCCAGCACCTGCGGGACGACCACCATGGAGGTCACCTTGTGGTCGCGCAGGGCATCGAAGATGACGCGCGGGTTCCGGCTTCGAACATAGAGCACATCGGCGCCGACCGAAAGCGCATAGAACAGGCCGACTTCCTGCTCGAGCAGGTGCGACAGCGGGAGCAGCGAGACGATCCGGTGCTCAAGCTGCGGCATGACCTCGGTCATGATCGTGATCGAGGCCAGGATGTTGTCGTGGGCGAGGGTCACGCCCTTCGGTGTTCCGGTCGTACCGGACGTGTAGACGAGCTCGAAGATGTCCTCGGGCTTCGGTGGTTCCCAGGCGGCCTGGAGGGCTTCCCAATCCGGCGGGAAGAGCGGGTCGTCGGGGAGCGGTTCGGCGCAGAGGGCCTCGACCACGGTCGTCGGGAACTGGTCGAGCCGGGCTTCGCGCGGATCGGGGGCGTCGCGGCCCGTGCCCAGCACGAGATGGCGAGCTTCGGACGTTCGGACGATGCCCTCGACGGCCTCGGTCGACATGCGCAGGTCCAGCGGCACGTAGATGAGCCTCGCGCGCATGGCCCCGAAGTACGCCGCCGCAAGCTCCGGCATCGACGGGCTCCACGTCAGGACGCGATCGCCCGGTTCAAGGCCGAGCGCCCGAAGGCGCCAGGCGGCGATGCGACTGCGCCGCTCGAGTTCGCGGAAGCTCCAGACACTCGTGGATCCGTCGTCGGCGCGAAGGCTCAGCGCCGGCCTGTCGCCGTAGCGCGTCACGGCTTCGTCGAGGAGCTCGAGCAGGGTAGTAACCATGACCACAGCATAAGCGCCAGAGAAGGGCGTCCCGTCACGATCGACGCATGGACCGCGTTCGGCTCGGCCGCGAGCATCGTGCGTTGCGGCTTCGACGGCGATGGCGTCAGGGCGATCTGGCCCTTGCGGCGCGGTCGACACGGGGCGCCGTCTCGTTCATCGAGCGTGGGATGGCGGACCGCGTGCGCTCAGGCGATCTCCAGCGGATGGCAGATGCGCTCGGCGCCGACCTGGATGTCCGCCTCCGCTGGCACGGCGAGGGGCTGGATCGGCTGATGGACCGAGCTCATGCCGAACTCGTGGACGCCACCTTGGCACTCCTGGGACGGTCCGGTTGGGATGCGGCCGTCGAGGTCTCGTTCTCGAAGTGGGGTGAGCGCGGCTCGATCGACATCCTCGCGTTCCATCCGCAGTCCGGGCTGGTCCCTCGTCGTCGAGGTGAAGTCCGTCATCCCGGACGCCCAGGCGATGCTGTTCGCGCGGGATCGGAAGACCCGCCTGGCGCCGGAGATCGCGCGCGACCGAGGATGGGCCTGGCGCGGGACCGCCCGACTGCTCGTCGTCGCGGAGTCGTCGACATCGCGGCGTCGCGTGGCCGCGCTCGACCAGACGTTCCGAGTCGCGTTCCCACAGACGGGGCGGTCGGTCCGGCACTGGCTCCACGGACCCGCCGGGGCGATGTCCGGGCTGCTGTTCCTGTCATACGCACCAGGTGGGCGCACTAACACGAGGACCGCCGGTGTCCAGCGCGTGCGTAAGCGTGACGCCCAAGGGGTTCGTTCGCCAGATGCCTGCCCACGGCGCAGATGAGCACGATCCAGGCCCGAAACCCGGATAGTGCGTGTGGAGGGTGCGTATGGGGAGATCGGACGGTGCGCGGAGGCCGGTGCCGGTGGCAGTGGGCGGTTGTCAGGTGCCGGTGCCAGTGCCGAGCGAGGTCGCCGCCGGCACGTGCACGCTCCGCTCGCGTCGGATCCACAC
>JBKJXL010000193.1:0-4066 GCA_046716225.1 Candidatus Limnocylindrales bacterium
ATCTGGCCGTTGGCGAGCGGCAGGGCGGTCACGTCGCCGATCGCGTAGACCCCCGCCCAACCCGTCTCGAGCGTCCGCGGGTCGACCTTGATCCACGGTCCGCCGCCCGTGAGCCCGGCCGCGGCGACCACCGGGGGCCCTCGATGCGGCGGGACCCCCAGGAGCAGGTCGAACGGGCGACGGATCTCGCCGAAGACGACCGCGTCGTCCTCGACGGCCGCCGCCACGTGGTTGCGCAGGAAGCCGATGCCGGCACCCTCCAGGTGGGACTCGAACGAGCCGCAGCCGGCCTGGCCGAGGATCGGGAGGCTGAGCGGGAGCGGGCTGAATACCTCGACCGCGCCCTCGATCCCGCGGGCGCGGAGCCGCTCGTCGATGAGCAGCGCCAGCTCGAACGGCGCCGGCGGGCACGGGTAGGGCACGCCGAAGATGCCGATGACCAATCGCCCACCGGTGAAGGCCTTGAGCGCCATCCGGGCGCGGTCTCCCTGGGTCAGGTCGTACAGGTCGACGGCGCGCTCGAGGAAGGCCGGGACCCGGTCCGGATCCCGCTCGGCGCCGAGCGCGACGACGAGGGCATCGGCGTCCCAGCGGTCCCCATCGACCTCCACCGCCCGCTCGGCCGGCTGGATCGCACCGATCGTCCCGGTCACGACCCGGATGCCCCGATTCGACAGGAGCGCCAGTGGTCGTTCGCCCTCGGCGAGTGCGTTCGGCTCGAGCACCGCCCAGTTCTTGCGCAGGCCCATGACGAACGTCGTCCGCCGCTCGACGAGGACGACATCGTCGGCCGGATCGAGTCGTTCGCGAAGGGCGATCGCCGCGGCGATCCCGCCGAAGCCACCGCCAAGGATAATAACGCGGTGTGTTGGCACGCGATTTAGCCTCCCTCGGTCGGCGCCGGAGTCGTGTGCGGGCAAGGGTAATCCCCGTGGCGACCTTCATGATGGCTGTCGTCGGCTTTCGCCATCATCATCGGCCGCGAACGACCCGGGCGAAACTCACCCCCGGGTGCTGATGGGGTGGGATGGAGCCTTGATCCACGTCGAGCGAGCCAGGCGTGACACGCCAGGCGTGGGCCGGGTCGCCCACTTCAAATCACGCCGGTGCCTCCCTGATGCCGCAGCTCGAGCTCGTGCCGGCACGTCGTCGCCCGTTCCGGGTCGTTGGCGCGCTCAGCATCGGTCAGCTCGTCCGTGAGCTCCTCGATCCGCTCGCGATACGCCCGCCGCGCCTCCAGGTCGAGCACCGGGCTGGCGTCGGACGCGAGGGCGGTATGGCTGCCGACAAGCTCGAGGACGTGGATCTCGCGGCCCGGGTTCGCCAATAGCGTGGCCAAGTACGACAGTCCGAGCGTTTCATTCAGCCGGAAGACGTCCGACTCGTACAGGATGAGGCGGTACTCACCCTCCCGTCGGAAGACGTTGTGACGGATGCCTCCGCGACCAACGCCGAGCCGCTCGGCAACCGCCGCCACCGCGGCGGCCTCCTCATGGAGGCTCAGTGATCGCAGGACCTCGACGCAGCGCGTCAGCTCCTCCATGGCCTGTGCCAGGCCCGGAGCCGCGGCTGGCTCGGATGTCTGGTCGGCGTGGCCCGTCGGCACGGTTCGTTCCTGCAAGGTTCCCGCGCATCGTACCGCCGCATCAGGGCCATCGAGCTCCGCTGCGTCCGAAGGACGACGTCCATCTCAGCGAGTCGCCGAGCGGATCTGGGCAGTGCTCACGCCGCGACCTCCACCGAGCTTCTCGCCGGTCGGATTCTGCGGTAGTCGCGCCGTTGCTCTTCAGCGCCCTTACCGCTCGATTGGCGCCCCGACCAACGAGCCCCACTCCGTCCACGACCCGTCGTAGTTGCGAACGTTCGGGTAGCCCAGGAGCTCGTGCAGGACGAACCAGGTGTGGGCGCTCCGCTCGCCGATCCGGCAATACGCGACCACCTCCTGGTCGGGTGTCAGGCCCTGACCCTCGTACAGGCTGCGCAGCTGCTCCTCAGGCAGGAAGGCGCCCGTCTCCGGGTCGACCGCCTTGGCCCATGGGATGTTGCGCGCGCCCGGGATATGACCCGGCCGCTGGGCCTGTTCCTGGGGCAGATGGGCGGGCGCAAGCAGCTCGCCGCGATACTCCTCGGGTGAGCGGACATCGACGAGACCGAACCGCGGCTTGCCGATGACGGTGCCTTCGACGTAGGCGCGCATCGCGCGGATCGCCTCGTCCTGGGCCGCCACGCGATAGCCGCGGGTCGCTGCCGGGGCCGTGACGCCCGTGGTCATGGGGCGCCCCTCGAGCTCCCACTTCTTGCGTCCGCCGTCCATCAGGCGAACAGCCTGGTGGCCGTAGTAGCGGGCATACCAGTAGGCATAGGCGGCGAACCAGTTGTTGGTACCGCCGTACAGGATGACCTCGGTTTCGTTGCCGATGCCGAGCCGGTCCATCAGGGCGCCGAACGCCTTGGGCCCGATGAAGTCCCGCCGAAGCGGATCCTGCAGGTCGTTCTTCCAGTGGATCCCGAGCGCCCCGTCGATGTGGCCGCGCGCGTAGGCCTCCGTGTCCTCGTCGACCTCCAGGATCCGGAGCGCGGACTCGCCCGATCGCCCGGCGACCTCGTCGGTGCTGGCCAGGACCCCTGTCATCGCGATCGCCATATCTGTTCTCCTTTCACGGGTTGACGGCACGTGGGCCGGCTTGGGCAGAGGCGGGACGGGCGCGCTGCCGACCATCCTTCCGTCGTCAGTCGATTGCCGGGTTCTCGTCCTGCGGGTTACCTGACGTCGCGTAGCAGCCGTCAGCCTTGCCGGGCGTCCCTGCGTCGGGGCCGTGGTGGGCCGTCTCCAGGCCGTAGCCGGCGGGTCCGGCACTTGCGGGCTCAAGCACGCCCTCGCATGACAGGCGCAACCCGTCGGCGTTGATCGGCTGGAACCCAGGGTGGCTCTGACCGTCGGCCAGCACCTGGTCGTGGCTTGGATTCGAGACGACGTGCGGGTGAGCGGCCACCGACCCAGTCAGCGTCAAGGCGGCCAGGGCCGCCATGGCAGCCGCCACGGTGAGCCTGGCCCTCAATCTTCCGGCGCGGTCGTCGGTGCCGGGCAGGACCCTCTTCATCGCGATCCTCACTTGGTTGCTCCTTACACGGGCTTGACGGCTGGTCGGCCGAGTAGGCAGCAGGCTATGGATCGCCTGTTCCCGAACCGTTCCCGGGCTGTTCCCGAGCACCGGCATGCGCGAGAATGGCGATGGAGGTGGCGGCGGGTGGCCCACGACATCCGGATCTCGGTCCTTGGCGGGTTCGACGTCAGGCTGGATGGCCGACCGGTCCCGGATGAGACGTGGCGTCGGAACCGCGCTCGAGCCCTGGTCAAGCTGCTGGCCCTGGCACCCAGCCGGCGTCTTCACCGCGAGCAACTGATGGACGCGCTGTGGCCGTCGCTGGATGCGGACGCCGCAGCCGGCAACCTGCGCAAGGCGATCCACTTCGCCCGGCAGGCCCTCGGCGCCGAGCACGTCCGCATCTACGGCGAGCTGATCGCGCTCGAGGCGATCGCGCTGTGGATCGATGTCCACGCCTTCGAGGTCGCCGTGCAGGCCGGCCAGCGTTCCCAGGCGCTCGCCCTGTACCGCGGTGATCTCCTTCCCGAAGATCGATTCGAACCCTGGACGGAGGATCCGCGTGAGCGCCTCCGGATGCGCTTCCACAACCTGCTGCTCGACGAGGCCGCGTCACTGGAGCGAGGCGGCGACCTCGACGAGGCAGCCGATGTGCTCGACCGGCTGGCGGCCAGCGACCCGTTGCACGAAGAGGCCCACCTCGCCCTGATGCGCGTGCTGGCGCTGGCCGGAGCCCGGCATCTCGCCCTGGCGCGCTACAGTCAACTTGAGGTGCGGCTGCGTGATGAGCTGGCCGTGGAGACCGGCCCCGCCGTCCGCCTCCTTCGCGACGAGATCGCCGCCGGCACCTTCCCACCGACGGAGGCCGTGCTGGGTTATCGGCGCCCGGGTCAGCCGACGACGCCGGCGCCTTCGTCCGATGACGCAGCGGCGGCGGATGAGGAGCGACGGCTCGTTACGGT